>JACZKS010000056.1 GCA_014859895.1 Rhodospirillales bacterium | reverse complement strand
GTTCCCCGATATCCTGAAGCCGGCCCTCCTTGAGCACCGCCAGCCGGTCCACATGGGTGAGCATCGATGGCCGGTGGGCGATGAGAACGACCGCGGCGCCCGCCTCCTTGGCCGCGGCGATCGCGCCGTGGAGCGCCTCCTCGCCCGCCGCGTCGAGGCTGGCGTTGGGCTCGTCGAGGACCAGAAGCGGAGGGTTGCCGTAAAGCGCGCGGGCCAGCGCAATACGCTGGCGCTGGCCGCCGGAGAGCAGCCCACCCTGCTCGCCGATTTCCGTCTCATAGCCCTCGGGCAGGCGCAGGATCATCTCGTGCACGCCGGCCATCTCGGCGGCCGCCACGACCTTCTCCGGCTCACCTTCCGCCATCCGCGCGATATTTTCGCGAACGGTGCCCGGGAACAGTTCGACGTCCTGCGGCAGATAGCCGACATGGCGGCCGATCTCCTCGCGCCCGTGCGCGAAGACCTCGGCGCCGTCGAGGCGCACGGCGCCGGCCTGCGGCCGGCCGATGCCGACCATCAGCCGGGCCAGCGTGGATTTGCCCGCCGCCGAGGGGCCGATGATGGCCAGCACCTCTCCCGGTTTCACCTCAAGCGAGATCCCTCTCAGCACCGGCGCCTTCGCGCCCGGCGGCGTATAGGTGACGCCCTCCACGCGCAGATGGCCCCTGGACGGCGGGATCGGCATGACGGCAGGGTGGAGCGGCGGCTGGGCGAAGAGATCCGCGAGCCGCCGCCAGGCTTCGCTGGCGCCCGTCGTCTGTTTCCAGGTGCCGATCGCCTGCTCTACCGGCGCCAGCGCCCGACTGAGGACGATCGAGGCGGCGATCATGCCGCCGGGGGTCAGCTCGTGCCGGAGCACCAGCCAGGCGCCGGCGCCGAGGATGCCCGTCTGAAGAACCAGCCGGAAGAACTTCGTGAAGGCGGTGATGGTACCGGCGCGGTCGCTCGCGGCTGCCTGCAGCGCCAGCACCTCGGCGTTGCCGCGATCCCACCGGCGGGCGAGCGCGGCCCCCATCCCCATTCCATCGATCGCCTCGGCGTTGCGGTACGCCGATTCCGCGGCGCGCAGGTTGCGGGCGGCGAGGCTGCCGGCCGTCTTGAGCCGACCACGGGTGGCGCGGTGCATCGCCAGCCCGGCGACGAAAAGGACGGCGGCGCCGCCGAGTGCGATATGGCCGAGCGTGGGGTGCAACAGATAGATGACGAAGACGTAGACCGGCACCCAGGGTGAATCGAAGAGCGCCATGATGCCGCTGCCCCCGAGGAAGGAACGCAGCGTGGCAAGGTCGCGCAGCGCCTCGGTGCGGTAGGGGGCGCCGCGAAGGGCGTTCTCGATCCCGCGCAGGAAGACCGAAGGCGCCAGCACCCGGTCGACCCAGGTGCCGAGCCGCACCAGCACGCGCGAGCGCAGGAATGTGAACACGCCGAGCAGGACCAGCGCGCCCGCGGCCAGAATCGTCAGGTAGGCGAGCGTCCGCGTGCTCTGGCTCATCAGCACCCGGTCGAAAACCTGCAGCATGTAGAGCGGCACGGCGAGGATCAGCAGGTTGGCGATCATGCTGAACCCGAACGCCGCCGCGAGGCCGCTCCGACAGCGGGCCAGCGCCTCGCCCAGTGCGTTGGTCGTTGAACCATCGGGCATCGCCACTACCCTCTCTCGTCCGGGCAATACGGCTTCGCCCGGCCGCAAATCCCCCGAACGCCTTACGCGATCAGAGAAGTGTCCAGAATGAAGTGTTCGAAGGCGAGGAACTCGATGTCGATCAGCCTATCGGTGTCGCCGGAGGCATTCTCGGTCACCAGGATTTCATCGCCCGGTCCTCCTTCGATGGTGAAGTCGTCGACCAGGCCTAAGTATACCGCAGTATCCACGCCGGCCCCGCCGTCGATGAAGTCTTCGCCGCGAATGTCGATGATACTGTCGTTGCCCGCGCCGCCTTCGAAAATGTCGTTCCCGCCGAGATCGATGAGTTGGTCATCGCCGTCTCCGCCGATGATCCGGTCGTCCCCGGTTCCTGCTTCGAGATAATCGCTGCCGGGACCTCCATCCAGCCAATTGTCACCCTCTCCACCGGTCAGCTGGTCGTTGCCTTCACCGCCGAAAAGCCGGTCGTTACCGCCTTGAAACGAAGCGTTGAAGGACTCGTAGTCCCCGAAAATCCGGTCGTGGCCGTCTCCGCCGTCGATAAAGTCGTCACCGGCGACGCTGTTATCCTCGAAGTTGGCGGCGTCGCCCCACAGAACATCGTCTCCGGCGCCGCCGAAGAGATTGTCGTCGCCGCCAATGGAGTTGCCCGTCATGGTGGCGGCATCACCGTAGATCGCGTCATTGCCGGCGCCGCCGTCCACGCGGTCGTTCCCGCCAATGGTATTGTGATACATCCCAGATGCGTCGCCAAAAATAACGTCGTTACCCGAAGGCCCGGAGAAGGCTTCGTCACCCCATATGCGATCGTCTCCTCCCACGGACGCATCAACCATCCCGCCGCCTTCGCCATAGATGATGTCGTTGTCGTTGCCCCCTGTCAGCCTGTCGTCGCCGCCCACCGCGGTTTCAAACATGAAGTTGGCATCGCCGGTCAACCCGTCCTTTCCATCGCCTCCGGCGAGGACGTCATCGCCTCCGACTCCGCTCATAGTGGTTGCATCGCCGAAAAGCTGGTCGTTGCCGTTTCCACCGTTCAAGGCGTCACGACCTCCCACGGACCCCCCCAGCAGATCGACCGCCTCACCGACGACGAGATCATTCCCTTCGTTACCGTCAATGACGTCATCGCCGCCGAGGGAGCCTCCGGCCAAGGCAAACAAGGCATCACCAAACAATGCATCGTTGCCACCGCCTCCGATCAGGCGGTCGTTGCCACCCCGCGCATCGCTGATCTGGCCACCGGCATCGCCAAACATCTCGTCGCTGTCGTTGCCGCCGAACAGGCGATCGTTGCCGCCGACGGCACCGCCGATCAAATCGAATCCGGCATCGCCGAACAGCCTGTCGAAGCCTTCGTTGCCAAAAATGCGGTCGTCGCCGCCGACGGTACCGCTGCTCATGTCGAACTCGGCATCGCCGATCAGCCGGTCGAAGCCTTCGTTGCCAAAAATCCGGTCGTCATCGCCGCCACCGACGACGTGGTCGTTGCCCTCCTCGCCCATCAGGTTGTCGTCCCCGGCATTGCCGAAGATGCGGTCGTCGCCCAGCCCCCCGAACACCCTGTCATCCCCGGCAAGGGCCCAAAGCTCGTCGGCGCCTTCTCCACCATCCAAGAGATCGTTGCCCTCGCCGCCGTTCAGGAAATCCCGGCCCGCCAGTCCAAACAGCCGGTCGTTGCCGAGCAATCCGAATATCTGGTCATTGTCGGGCGTGCCGATGCGGACATCGTCTCCGTTCGTGCCGTTGATGATTGCCATGTCAACCTCCATCACCCGTAGAGATTAAGGCGAGCATGTCTCCAAAATTACTCGTTGGGGTTACACCCAACGAGTGACCAAACTGTGATCGGCAAGGGATGAGTAGCCCGATGCGCTGGGCGCGCGGAAGTGACGCCTCTACCCCTCGTCATTCCCGCGAAGGCGGGAATCCAGGCGGAGCCGGGCCCTGGACTCCCGCCTTCGCGGGAGTGACGGAAAAGTGCACTGTCCCCGAAATTACTGCCGGGTGCCGCCGGTTCGCCCGGCCGCAAATCCCCCGAACGCCTTACGCGATCAGGGAGGTATCCAGGGTCAAATCCCAGAACTCGAGGAACTCGATGTCGATCAGGGTGTCGGTGTCGCCGGACGCGTTCTCGGTCACCAGGATCTGGCCGCCCTGCCCCCCCTCGATCGTGAAGTCGTCGACCGGACCATGGTTGATGGCGATATCCACGCCGGCGCCACCGTCCAGCCAGTCGTCGCCCTTTCCGCCGAACAGTCGGTCGTCACCCTCGCCGCCGAAAATCCGGTCGTCGCCGCCCTTGGACGCGACGCTGAAGGACCCGGAGTCCCCCAATAGGAGGTCGTTGCCTTCTCCGCCGTCGAGGAAGTCGTTCCCGCCGACGCTGGCATCGTCCATGTTGGCGGCGTCGCCCATCAGGAAATCGTCCCCGGCGCCGCCGAAGAGTTCGTCGTCACCGCCGATGGAGTTGCCCGCCATGATGCCGGAATCACCGTAGAGCTCGTCATTGCCGGCGCCGCCTTCCACGCGGTCGTTCCCGCCGATGGTGTTGTCGAACATGAAGAGGGCGTCACCGTAAAGAAAATCGATGCCCGACGGCCCGGAAAAGGTTTCGTCACCCCATATACGGTCGTCGCCGCCCACCGACTCCCCCGTCATCGTATGGGCATCGCCGACGACAAGGTCGCCGTCGTTGCCGCCCGTCAGGCGGTCGTCGCCGCCCACCGCGGCATGGAATATGAAGTCGAACATGAAGTCGGCGTCACCAAAAAGCGTATCGACCCCATTGCCTCCGGAGATGACGTCGTCGCCCCCGACCCCACGCATTTGGTTCGCATCGCCATAAAGCGTATCGTCCCCGTCTCCGCCATTCATGACGTCGTGGCCGCCGACGGCCTTCTCGAACAGTATGAAGGCGTCGCCGTAGGCGATATCGTTGCCTTCGTCGCCGTCGATGACGTCATTGCCGCCGATGCCGAACAAATCGGCGGCGTCTCCACTGATGAAGTCGTTGTCCGGGCCGCCGCTTAGGCGGTCATTCCCGCCGACGGCGTTCTCTCCAAGCAAGCCGGCATCACCAATGAGGGAGTCCGTGCCCGACTCCCCATTCAGGCGGTCGTTGCCGCCCCGCCCATCGAAGATCCATGCAGTGGCGTCGCCGTTAATGGCGTCGTCACCTTCACCTCCGAAGATGCGGTCATCGCCGCCGACGGCACCACCGCTCATATTGTTCCCGGCATCGCCGGATATGCTGTCGCCCCCTTCACCTCCAAAGATGCGGTCATCGCCACCAACGCCGCCGGTCATATCGAATTCGGCATCGCCGATCAGCCTGTCGACGCCGCCATTGCCGAAGATGCGGTCGTGATCGCCTCCGCCGACAACCTGGTCGGCACCCTGTCCACCGAATAAGCTGTCGTTCCCGGCATTGCCGAAGATGCGGTCATCGCCCTCGCCTCCGAAAACCCTGTCGTTCCCGGCAAGCGCCCAAAGCTCGTCGTTGCCCTCTCCACCGTCCAGGAGGTCGTTGCCCTCTCCACCATCGAGGAAGTCCCGGCCCCCCAAACCAAACAGCCTGTCGTTGCCGAGCAACCCCATGATCTGGTCGTCATCGGGCGTGCCGATGCGGACATCGTCACCGTTGGTGCCGAAGATGATTGCCATGCCACCCTCCATCAAGCGGAGCGATTTAGGAGAACATGACTGAAAACTACTCGTTGGGGTTACACCCAACGAGTGACCAAGCTGTGACCGGCAAGGGATGGGCGCCCCCAATGCGCCGGAGGCGCGGGAGTGACGCCTTTACCCCCTCGTCATTCCCGCGAAAGCGGGAATCCAGGCGGAGCCGGGCCCTGGACTCCCGCCTTCGCGGGAGTGACGGAAAGGTGGCGGGAGTGACGGGAAAGAGGAATGGCTCAAATTGCCGTTGTGACTACGCGTCGCCGATGGGGTGGCGGATGGTGGCGTCCTTGTAGGGCAGCCGCCCGAAGCCGAAGAATTCCTCGTAGAGGTTCATCAGGCTGGCCTGCACGGGCTCGCCCGCCAGGGTGGTGAGCCCGGCCTCGGCCGAGCGTTCGATGAACGGGCTCATGCGCGGACGGGCCAGGCCGTCGATGACCAGCGCCTCGGGCCGAAGGCGGGCCGGGTCGAAGGCCAGCAGCGCGTTTTCCGGCTCGCCGGCGACGGCGGCATCGATGACGATGTCGATGGCCCGCGCGTCGGGCACGCCGACGGATGCCGACACCCGGGGGAAGGCCGCCTGCACGCGGCCGGCCAGCTCGGTGGCGGCGCCGATGCGCGGATCGGCGATGGTCAGCGTTGCGA
>JACZKS010000003.1 GCA_014859895.1 Rhodospirillales bacterium | reverse complement strand
GATGGTCGTATCGATCAAGGGCAAGAAATACTGGCTGTGGCGCGCCGTCGATGCCAACGGCTACGTTCTCGATGCTCTGCTGCAAAGCCGCAGAAACAAGGGAGCCGCTCTTCGGCTGATGCGCAAATTGTTGAAGAGCCATATGTGGACGGCCCCCTCTTTGCAAGAATTCCTATGATGGTTTTGATCGGATCGCTTGCGTTCATATGTCCGGCCTGTTGTTGCGCTCGCACATGAACGCTGGCCAAGATGGTTTCCGCGACGTGGGGTCCAAACAGGTATTCGACCAGGTTGGCCATTGGCTCTTACGGAGTATCCCGCGTCTTGGATCGATCGATCACACCATCTCCTCGTTTCCTGCAAGTTCACGCGTCAGAGCAACACGGCGGCTTCTATCGTCAGTTCACCATGGCTGCCTGGTCTCTTATGCTGCGGTTGCCAACTTTGTTGTCCCATCGTCTCGGCGGTAGACCTCACCAGTCACCATCAACTTCCAGGCAATCCGGGCAATCTTATTGGCCAGCGCGACAGCGACCAGTTTAGGGGCCTTGCGCTTGAGTAATTCCGTGAGCCATGGCGAAGCATTCCTTCCGCGTCCCACTCTCACATGCCGAAGCAATGACGTCGCGCCCACTACCAAGGTTTTGCGCAATACCTCGTCTCCGGCCCTCGTAATAATACCGAGCCTGACCTTGCCCGCAGTGGAATGGTCCTTGGGCGTTAATCCCATCCAGGCGGCAAATTGTCTGCCAGATGCAAACAATTCTGGCGCCGGTGCTTTCATCACCAGGAGTGCTGCACCAATCGGCCCGACACCTGGGATTTTTGCGAGACGGCGGCAGCATTCATTGTTCCTGTACCAAGCCATCAGCTTTCCCTCCAGTTCCTTGCGCCGCTCATTCAACTGCACAAACTCAACTGCTAGTGATGCAAATAGGTCTCGTGCCAGATCAGGGATTGCGTCATCGATCCTGATGCGTTCCAGAAGCAGCGGAATATGAGACATACCTTTGGCGGCGGTCAGCCCAAACTCGGCTGCATATCCGCGAATACTATTCGCAAGCTGCGTCTGTGCGGCAACAACACGTTCTCGTAGGCCAACCAGCATCACTTTGCGCGAGCTCGAGCGGTACATCGCGCTGGACATTGTCGGCTCCTATCACCATTCGATACACGCCAGCTTGGGCCGGCCGCCGATTGCAGTATGGCGGGAGCACGAGGACGTGATACCGCTTCGACTTCCCCAGGGCCGGATGCGTTTCTGGCTGACGTTCCTGCCTGAGCAGGAACGCACGCTGCGGCCAACCGGGATTCACCTGTTCGGGCTGCGTTATTGGTCAGCTGCCCTCACCGCCGATGTTGGGCGCTCTAACCGGCGTCTCCTTGTAAAGGGGTCTGCCTCACTTTGTGTGGTTAATAGATCGTTAGCAGGCACTTCGCTATTGGCGTGCATGAGAACAAAATCAAAATGGTCGCCCGGTCCGGGCATCAAGGTCCAAAGCATCGCAACCAACGGCGACGGTGACTGGGTTGTGTCGGCTTGCGGACCATCCTCGGGCATTTGTCCAGATTGCAGGAAACAGAGCGCACGTCGGCACGGCTGGTCGTACCGCAGTCTTCAGGACCTGCCGATCCAAGGCAATGAAGTGACGGTAAGGCTTCGGTTGAGCCGCTGGCGTTGCAGTTATCGGCAGTGCGGGCGGCAAACATTCTCGGACCCGATCCCGGATATTGCCTCGCCCTACGCCCGCAGGACAAAGAGGGTCGCCAACATAGTCGGCCTTCTGGGGCACGGCACAGGCGGACGCCCGGGAGAGCGCTTGATGAACCAGCTCGGGATGCCGGTCAGCGACGACACCATCCTTCGGCACTTGAAGCGCATGGCTTTACAGATCGACGACGAGCCCCCCGCTCGGATCATCGGTATCGATGACTGGAGTTGGAGGAAATCGTGGCGCTACGGCACGATCATCGTTGATCTCGAGCGCCGAAAGGTCATGGACATTCTCGAGGACCGGAGCGTGGCGAGCGTTGCACAATGGTTGAAGCGGCATCCCTCCATTGAGGTGGTCAGTCGAGATCGATGCGGGCTATACGCGCAGGCTGCTCGTGAAGGTGCCCCGCAAGCGTCTCAGGTGGCTGACCGCTTTCATCTCTTCCAGAACCTGCGTCTTGCGATCGAGGAACAGATGAGCCTCTCCGGCCGAGCTACAGGCAGGGCACTGCTGCCAGACGAGGACATCGAGACTGATCATGACGATCGAGCTTTGCATGAGGAGGCGCCTGGAATGCGGTTGCGCAATCAGCTTCGACGGACACATAGGCAGTCCCGGAAGGAGGTGTTCGAGACGGTGCACGCCTTGAGCAAAGAAGGCCTGACCTGCTCGGAGATTGCGCGTCGCACTGGATATGGCCGCCGCAGCATCGCGAAATGGCTGACGTTTGAAACGCCACCCGACCGACGCAGGGGAGCGTTGCAGCCGACATCTCCCCTGTATTTCGAAGCCTTTCTCACCCAATGTTGGAAGGACGGCAACCGCCGTGGACGGCATCTGTTTCATGACATCAAGCATCGCGGGTACACCGGCAGCTTTTCAAATCTTGAACGCCTCCTGGCAACCTGGCGCCGCGCCGAGAGACCGGAATAGGATAAGGATGATGCGGCGCCGGCTCGGATTGGCCTCGTCGACAGCACACATGATAATGCGCCCGTGCGTGATCCCCACACTGGTCACTTGATCTCGCCGGTTGTCGCCGCTGCTCTCTGCATCAAGCCGCGCGGCGCGCTGACCGTCAATCAAGAGCGGAAAGTGGACGCCCTCAAGCAGGGATCAGATACCTTTGCGACTTTGCGCAGCTTATCCATGCGGTTTCGCGGAATATTTCATAGCCGAAATTCGGCAAGGCTCGAAGATTGGATTGATGATGCCATTCATTCTGGCCTGGTTTTCCTGGCCCGTTTTGCCCGCGTCCTTCGCCGCGATATCGACGCCGTCTGTAACGCCATCGACCTGCCTTGGAGCAATGGTCAAGCGGAAGGTCAGATCAACCGACTGAAGACGATCAAGCGCGCTATGTATGGCCGAGCGGGTGCAGAGCTTCTCAGAGCGCGGATGATGCCCATCCAATTGTCCGATCTCCACACAAAGTGAGGCAGACCCCGATTAACTGCAAAGCGACACCACTCATCTTCTGGACCCCAAACGCCGCCGTTTATGCCAATGACACATTGGTGGGCGCACTCGTGATTACTTTTGCCATCCTCGTGCCGATGATGCCAGGCATGAGCCACGAAGGCATGATGGACTCCTCCGACATGCCCCCTGGCTGGACCTATTCGCCCTCAACCTATTTGCAGCGCCTGCCGATCATCGCGCTTGGCGCCATTGGGTTCGTTATTTCCCGCGTGCTTGCCGCCTATCAGCTGGGCCATATCGATGGCGTCTGGGAACCGTTCTTTTCCGGCGATGCGGTCCGGAATGGCACCGAGTATATTATCACCTCGGACGTTTCCAAAGCCTGGCCAATTGCGGATGGTGGTCTGGGCGCCACCACTTACATGTTTGAGGTGTTAATGGGCGTCATGGGAGGCCGCGCCCGCTGGCGTACGATGCCATGGATGGTCCTCCTGTTCGGCATTGTCGTCGTGCCGCTCGGTGTCATATCGATCTACTTCATCATCATTCAGCCGATCGTTATCGGCACTTATTGCACGCTGTGCCTGCTGGCTGCGCTCGCGATGCTGATCATGATTCCATATTCGCTCGATGAGCTCGTGGCGATGGGGCAGTTCCTGGTCCTAAACAAGCGGCGCGGACGACCGTTCTGGCGATCCTTCTTCAAGGGCGACGCGCTGCCCGGCAGCGGCGAGGACAAGCAGTCCGGCTTCGATTCCGATCTCGGGGGCACCATCAAGTCGGCGACCCGTGGGGTGGCTGTACCGTGGACGCTCGTTGGAAGCGCTGCCGTTGGCCTTTGGCTGATGTTCAGCCGTCTAGCGTTCGGTACCGAGCCACCGATGGCGGACAGCGATCATCTGGTCGGCGCGCTCATTGTCACCGTTGCCGTGATGGCTATGGCGGAAGTCGCGCGGCCCTTGCGCTTCATCAACGTAGCCTTTGGGCTGTGGCTGATTGCGTCGCCCTGGCTGCTTATCGGCGCGGCGCCGCTCGCTTCGGGGGCAAGCGTTATCACCGGCATTCTCCTGATCGCCCTTAGCCTGCCGCGCGGTCCCCGTAGTAAGGAGCATTATGGGAGCTGGGACCGCTATGTCGTGTGAGCCGTGAGAATCCGCGGCTTGTCGCGACATGGCAATCATCAGCCCGGCGCCCGGCTGAGCACGTCGATAATCGGGCAGTCGGCAGCCGTTCCGCCCTCACAGCTTGCGGCCGTATCGGCAAGCGTACGCTCCATGCGCCGAAGATCGGCAATCTTGAGCCGAATATGCTTCAGATGGGCCAGCGCCGCCTCCTGCACATCGCCGCAGGCGTAACGTTTAGCCTCGCCTTTGCGCGGCGCCCGGGAATAGGGTCCATCAAGGTGTAGAAGGCCAGCGGCGGCAACGTGACGACCTGTCCGTCAGGCCCTTCGAAACGGATCAGGTCCGCGGCCCGATCCTGGACTTGCATGGCCGGGAACGACGATACGCGCCGGTGTGCTGCCGAGGAAGGTATGCCTCATGCGCGACCTGAAATCGGCGGGACCGCAAAATGGAGCGCTGCGCCAGCAATAACCCGCTTGGATCAGCTTGTGCCATAGTTCCCGCAGGTATCTACGGCGCACGCGGTCTCCGTCAGCAGCTCGTCGCTAAGCAAAAACAGATCATTCAGACGTTGATCGCTCAGGCGATAGTGGACAAAACGGCCGCGCTGCTCGCCGGTGTCGCGTAGCCCTTGATTCGGGTCATCCTCAAATTGTGTGTCACGGTCTGACCGAGTTTCACAGATTGAAGGGATCAGGCCGTGGTATCGAAGAAGCATTGGGCTCCAACCGCCAACGTGGAGGTTGGTGAGGTCCGCCAGTCTGAGACGGGTGCATGGGTCGTATCTGGCAGA
>JACZKS010000055.1 GCA_014859895.1 Rhodospirillales bacterium | reverse complement strand
AGGTCGGGCAGCGCCGGCCCGGGGGCGGCGGGCGGGGCCAGTCGCTCAAGCGTCCCGCCCAGTTCGTAGCCGAGGAATCCGACCGCGCCCCCCTGGAAGGGCGGCAGGCCGGGGTCGGCGTTGAGCGGCGAGGCGGCGAGCCCGGCGGCAAGAAGGGCCAGCGGGTTGCCGGCATTGCCCCACCGCCAGGTCAGCACGCGAAAGGGATCGGCGGCGATGTAGGCATAACGGCCGCGGCCGCCGTCGGACGCCGCCGAGTCGAGCAGCGCGGCGACGGGATCGTCGGCGAAGGCGGCGAAGGCGTCGGCAGGCGCAACGAAGGAAATGGCCCGGGCCAACGGCCGCGGCGGCTGGGCGGACATGGGAGGCGGCGCCTCGGCTTCAGGGGGCGTCGAGAAGGACGCGATCGGGCGGCGGGTTGCCGTCGGCGAAGGACTTGATGTTGATCAGCACCTTCTCGCCCATTGCGATGCGCCCCTCGAGCGTCGCCGAGCCCATGTGCGGCACCAGCACGACGTTGTCGAGCGCCAGCAGCTTGGGGTTGACGGCGGGCGCGTTCTCGAAGACGTCGAGCGCGGCGCCGGCGATCTCGCCGGCGGCCAGCATGCGGGTCAGCGCGTTTTCGTCGATGACTTCGCCGCGCGAGGTGTTCACGACGAAAGCCTGCGGGGCCAGCAGCCGGAGCCGGCGCGCCGACAGCAGGTGATAGGTGGCCGGGGTGTGCGGGCAGTTGACCGAGATGATGTCCATGCGGGCCAGCATCTGGTCCAGGCTATCCCAGTAGGTGGCCTCCAACTCGGCCTCGACGTCGGGATGCACCCGGTGGCGGTTGTGGTAGTGGATGGACAGCCCGAAGCCACGGGCCCGCACCGCCAGCGCCCGGCCGATGCGGCCCATGCCGACGATCCCCAGGCGCTTGCCGTTGACGCGCCGGCCGAGCATCCAGGTGGGTGACCATCCCGACCACTTGCCGGCGCGTAAAACCCGTTCGCCCTCGCCCAGGCGGCGCGCCACCGCCAGAATCATGGCCATGGCCATGTCGGCGGTGTCTTCGGTCAGCACGTCGGGCGTATTGGTGACGACGATGCCCCGCGCGGCGGCAGCCGCCAGGTCGATATGATCGACGCCGGTGCCGAAATTGGCGATCAGCTTGAGGTTCGGCCCAGCCGCCGCGATGATTTCGGCATCGATACGATCGCTGACGGTGGGAGTCAGCACGTCGGCGTCCTTGACCGCCTCGATGAGCTGGGAACGGGTCATCCGCGTGTCATCGAGATTGAGGCGCGCGCTGAACAGCTCCATCATCCGCGTTTCGATGGCATCGGGGAGCTTTCTGGTAACCACGACGACCGGCTTGGTCTGCGCCATTCACGGCCCTCCGTTCTGCAACCTCCGGTCAGGCCATACCAGCATGCCGGGGCCTTGTCCAGCCTTGCGTATCCGCGCAAGGGCCGGCAGCCGGGGCGGCACGCCGGCGAAGACGGCCGGCTTGACCCGGCACAACTGCTGCGTCCTATAATGGGCCCGCCAACCCATCCCTGAAAGGTCGTGTCCCGGTGCCGAGATCGATCCGCCCGCTTTCCCTTGCGCTTGCCGTCCTTCTTTTGCTGGGGGCCGCAGCGCCGGTCCTCGCCGCGGCCGAGGGGACCGGCCTGCCGCTGCCCCGCTTCGTCAGCCTGCGCTCGGAAAAGGCCAAGCTGCGCACCGGACCCGGGGTCCAGTACCCCGAAGACTGGGTCTATCTGCGCAAGGATATGCCGCTCGAGATCATCGCCGAGCACCATACCTGGCGGAAGGTCCGCGACTGGCAAGGGACCCAGGGCTGGATGCACCAGAGTCTGGTCAGCGGCAAGCGCACGCTCATCATCACCGGCGCCACCCGAACGCTGCGCAGCAAGCCCGATTCCGACAGCCGCGCGGTGGTCCGCGCCGAGGCCGGCGTCGTCGGCTTCCTGCTGGGGTGCCCGGCCGGCAGCGCCTGGTGCCAAGCCGAAATCGACGGCTTCAAGGGATGGTTGCGCCGGGTCGAGTTCTGGGGGGCATACGCGGACGAGGCCGTCGAATAGACGGCCTCCCGTAGGGCGGATGAGCGGAGGCTCAGCGCCCCTCGGGGCCGACCCGCACGATGACTTCGACCCGCTTGATCTGTCTGCCTGCCGGAACCGCCGGAAGCCGGGAAACCACGATCTCGTCGCCCGGAATATCGAGCAGTTCGCCGCCGTCTTCCATGTAGAAATGGTGATGATCGGACATGTTGGTGTCGAAGTACGAGCGCGAGGCGTCGACCACGATTTCGCGAAGCAGCCCGCATGACGTGAACTGGTGCAGGGTGTTGTAGACCGTGGCCAGCGACACGCGCACGTTGGCGTTCAATACCTCGGCATGCAGCATTTCCGCCGTCACGTGGCGATCCCCGCCATCGAACAGCAGCTTGGCCAAAGCCAACCGTTGCCGCGTCGGCCGCAGGCCGGCCGCTCGCAGGCGATCGATGACATGGCTGTAGGGGCGCACTTTTGTCATGTTTCTTATATAGCTATTTTGTTGTTTGAAATAAGCATAATTCGAATACGATATCGGAGTTACTCTCCAATATCAACACAATATTAATGGATATTCAGGCCGGACGCCCGACTCCTCAGTCGCCGCTGGCCATCCGCTCGACCAGCTCGCCGACGGTGGGAACGAAGCCGTTGCCGTAGAAGGGATCGTCGGCGAACCGATAGCCATTGTGCCCGGAGAACATCAGGTTGCTGTCGGTGTCGCCGCCGTGGGCGACGTCCTGCAGCGTCTTCTGGATACAGTACGAGCGGGGATCGGCCAGCTTGCCGGTGCTGCCGATTTCGTTTTGGGCCCAGTTGCTGAACCGGCAGGCGCTGAGGCAGCCCATGCAGCCGCTTTGATCGGCGCGGATCTGCTCTGCCCTCTCCGGGGTCACGAAGATGAGGGTCGAATCGGGGGTCTGCATCGGCGTGACGTAGCCCTCGGCGATCCAGCCTTCGGCCCGCACCTTGTCGGCGGCCGTCAGGTAGAAGAGGCGGCCGCGCGCGCCCACCGACAGCGCCTCGGTGTGCTCGCCCAGCGGCTCGCGGGTGAACGCCACCTGCCGCTCGCTGCGCCCGCGCAGTTCCTTGATGAAGCTGTTGTTGACGGCCGACGAGTAGAAGCCGGTCGGGCTGAAGCGGTTGAGGAAGATGTCGCCCTTCTTGAGGCTGAGAAGCCGCTGCTTCCAGGCCTCCGACACCGGGCTTTCACGCGTCAGGATGGCCCGGGTGCCGATCTGGAAGGCCAGCGGCCCGATGTCGGGGTTGTCCAGCCAGTGCTCCCATTCGCGCAGATACCAGACGCCGCCGGCCATGAAGACCGGCGTCGCGTCGAGGCCGAATTCACGCATGGTGGCGCGCAGTTCGACGACCCGCGGATGGGGGTCTTGCGGCGCCTCGGGGTCCTCGACGTTGCTCAGGCCGTTGTGGCCGCCGGCCAGCCAGGGGTCCTCGTAGACGACGCCGCCCAGCCATTCGGCGTACTTGTGATAGGCGCGTTTCCACAGCGCCCGAAAGGCCCGGGCCGAAGAGACGATGGGATAATAGTAGACGCCGTAGTGGGCTGCGATCTCGGCCACCTTGTAGGGCATGCCGGCGCCGCAGGTGACGCCGTGCACCAACCCGCGGGCCCCCTCCAGGATGCCGTGCATCACGCGCTCGGTGCCGCCGGCCTCCCACAGGATGTTCATGTGGATGGGGCCGCGCCCGTCCGAAATCTCGTGGGCGCGTTGGGCCTGGACGATGCCGCCGTGGATGGCGTAGGCGATCAGTTCCTCGAAGCGTTCCCGCCGGTTCTTGCCCAGATAGTCCTGGAAGATCGGCCGCCCCTCGCTGTCGTAGGTATCCGCGTTGGTGGCCGAAAACGTGCCGACGGCGCCGGCCGCAGCCCAGGCACCGGCGCTTTCGCCGTTCGAAATGGACACACCCTTGCCACCTTCGACGAGCGGCAGCACCTCGAAGCCGGAAATGACGACGGGCTGAAGCGGCTTCACATCAAGTCTCCTCGCCGGACCGGACGTCCCTGCCCCGGACTCGCGGCGGGACGGAGCGCGGCCAGGTTATTTTTCATATAGGAACAATCGAACCGGCGTCACGGTTTTTCCGCCGACGCCGGCCCGTTCCGGCGGCGTCCCGCGCCGCCGGAATACCGTCATGCCGTCAGTGCGTAACCTCCTCGGAGGACGCCTTTTCGGGCGTCACTTCGAGGCCGGTCTGCTGATCGACCGACTTCATCGACAGCTTGACCTTGCCGCGGTCGTCGATGCCGATGAGCTTGACCTTCACCTGGTCGCCGACGTTCACCACGTCGGACACCTTGCCGACGCGGCGCGGAGCCAGTTCACTGATGTGAACCAGTCCGTCGCGGCTACCCAGGAAGTTCACGAAGGCCCCGAAGTCGACCACCTTGACGACCTTGCCGTCGTAGATGGCGCCCACCTCGGGCTCGGCCGCGATGCCGCGGATCCACTGGATCGCCGCCTCGGCCGCCTTCTGGTCGACCGCCGCCACCTTGATGGTACCGTCGTCCTCGATGTCGACCTTGGCCCCGGTCACCTCGCAGATCTCGCGGATCACCTTGCCGCCAGAACCGATGACTTCGCGGATCTTGTCCTTGGCAATGTGGATGACGGTGATGCGCGGCGCCTTTTCGCTGACCGCCTGGCGCGAGCCTTCGATGGTCTTGGCCATCTCGCCCAGGATGTGGAGGCGGCCCTGCTGGGCCTGTTCCAGCGCCGTCTTCATGATCGCCTGGGTGATCGAGGTGATCTTGATGTCCATCTGCAGCGCGGTGATGCCGTGCTCGGTGCCGGCGACCTTGAAGTCCATGTCGCCCAGATGGTCCTCGTCGCCCAGGATGTCGGACAGCACGGCGACGCCGTCGTCCTCCTTGATCAGGCCCATGGCGATGCCCGCCACCGGACGCGCCAGCGGGACGCCGGCATCCATCATCGACATCGACGAACCGCAGACGGTCGCCATCGAGGACGAGCCGTTGGATTCGGTGACCTCGGAGACGACGCGGATGGTGTAGGGGAAGTCCTCCTTCGCCGGCATCACCGGACGGATGGACCGCCACGCCAGCTTGCCGTGGCCGATTTCGCGGCGGCCCGGCCCCCGCAAGAAACTCGCCTCGCCCACCGCGTAGGGCGGGAAGTTGTAGTGCAGCATGAAGTGCTCGCGGTATTCGCCGACCAGCGCATCCATGATCTGCTCGTCCTGGCCGGTGCCGAGCGTGGTCACCACCAGGGCCTGGGTCTCGCCGCGGGTGAACAGCGCGCTGCCGTGGGTGCGCGACAGCACGCCCACTTCGGTGGCGATCGGACGGACCGTCTTGGTGTCGCGGCCGTCGATGCGCCGCCCGGTTTCCAGGATGGCCCGCCGGACAATGTCCTTCTCGAGGTCCTTGAACAGACCGGGCAGGACGTCGGCCACCAGCTTGGCGTCCAGCGATTCGTCGGCGGCGAAGGCCTGGGCGACCTGCCCACGGATCGCCTCGATCTTCTTGTGGCGCTCGGTCTTGGCGGTTTCGGCATAGGCCTCGCGCAGGCCGGCTTCGGCCATCTCCTTGACGCGCGCCGCAATGGCGTCCTTGCCGGCCGGCGCCTCGGGCACGTCGCGCGGCTCCTTGGCACACACCTCGGCCAGATCGATGATGGCGCCGATCACCGCCTGATAGGCCTCGTGGCCGAACATGACGGCGCCCAGCATGACATCCTCGGACAGCTCGTGAGCCTCCGATTCGACCATCAGCACGCCTTCCTGGGTGCCGGCGACCACCAGATCGAGGTCGGTCACCGCGATTTCGTCCAGCGCCGGGTTGAGCACGTACTTGCCATCGATGTAACCGACGCGGGCTCCGCCGATGGGGCCCAGGAACGGCAGCCCGGAGAGGGTGAGCGCCGCCGAGGCGCCGACCATGGCGACGATGTCGGGGTCGTTCTCCATGTCGTGCGACAGCACGGTGCAGATGACCTGGGTCTCGTTGCGGTAGCCCTTGGCGAACAGCGGCCGGATCGGCCGGTCGATGAGGCGCGACGTCAGGGTTTCCTTCTCGGACGGGCGGCCCTCCCGCTTGAAGAAGCCGCCGGGGATCTTGCCGCTGGCGAAGGTCTTCTCCTGGTAGTGGACGGTCAGCGGGAAAAAATCGATGCCCGGCTTGGGGTTTTTGTCGCCGACCACGGTGCATAGGACGATGGTGTCCCCGTAGGTGGCCAGCACCGCACCATCGGACTGGCGCGCGATCTTGCCGGTTTCGAGAACGAGGCGGCGTCCGCCCCAGTCGATCTCTTTCCGGAATTCCTGAAACATGTTCGTCACGGTGAATTTCCTTCCATCCGTTCCCGCACCGCACTCCCGTGCGGCGGTGAATGGCGCGCAAACGCCGCCACGCCGACGGTCTTCCCGTCCCCATGGGGACAGGTCCGGCCGGCAATGACGGACACGCACGCCAACACGGCAAGCGGATTCTTGCCCGGCGTCTTCACTTGGTCTTGAATCTTGCGGGGTATCCCGCTCCGGACACGATCCCGAAAGACCGGCCGGAAAAAGGCCGTCGACATGCGGCGGCCTTAACGGCGCAGGCCCAGTTCCTTGATGAGGGCCTCGTAACGCGCCGTCTCCTTCCTCTTGACGTAATCAAGAAGACGACGACGCTGGCCGACCATCATCAACAGACCGCGCCTGGAGTGAAAATCCTTCTTATGGGTCTTCAGGTGCTCGGTCAGGTTCAGGATGCGCTCGCTCAGAATGGCCACCTGGACTTCCGGCGACCCGGTATCACCCTCCTTGAGGGCGAATTTTCCAATCAGTTCCTGCTTCTTCTCGACGGTAATCGACATCGGGATCTCCACATCTTCCGTCAAAGGTTCAAAATACGAAGGGGGCGGATCTCGGCCCCCCGGATCTGGGCAAGAGCCACGGGCCTGCCGCCGGCCATGGCGCAAACGACGACGCCCTGGCCCAATTCGGCGGAAGCCGACCGGGTCATCACCGGCAACGCCGGGACGGCTCGGCCCTGTCTGAGGCTACACCCCTCTGCTTCGGTCAGGGCCAACGCCGGGATGTCGTCCAGCGCGGTCTCGACCGGGAGCAGGTACTTAGAAAGCGGCGCACTATGCCCGAGGGTCATCAGGTTTTCCAGCGAAATCGCGTCCTTCTCGTGGAAGGGGCCGACCGCGATACGCCTGAGCGCCGACACATGCCCGACGGTGCCCAGCGCCAGGGCCAGATCGCGGGCCAGGCTGCGCATATAGGCGCCCTTGCCCGCCTTCACCTCGAATTCTGCATGGTCGGCGTCGGGCCGGCCGATCAGCCGGAAATCGTCGATCCGCACCTGCCGGGGCTCCAGCGTCACCGGCTGCTCGGCACGTGCCAGGGCATAGGCCCGCTGGCCTTCCACCTTCACCGCCGAATAGATCGGCGGCACCTGCTCGATGGTGCCGATGAAGGTGGGCAGAACAGCCTGGATGCGTGCTTCGTCGGGGCGCACGTCGCTTCTGGCCGTGATCTCGCCCTCGGCGTCATCGGTGGCCGTCGCCTCTCCCCAGCGGATGGTAAAGCGGTAGATCTTGGTGCCGTCCATGGCATAGGCGACGGTCTTGGTCGCCTCGCCCAGCGCCAGCGGCAGGACGCCGGTGGCCAGTGGATCCAGCGTGCCGCCATGGCCGACCTTGGCGGCGCCGGTGAGACGCCGAACCTTGCCGACGACGCCGGCCGACGTCACGCCCAGCGGCTTGTCGATGATCAGCCAGCCATGGATCGGCGTGCCGCCGCGCCGCCTACTCATTGTCGGCCTCGGGCTTGGTATCGCCATCGTCGGGCTCGGCCCCGTCGGTAAGGTCGCGGGCCACCTCCGGATTGCCCAGCAGGGCCTCGATACGGCCGGCGTAATCGAAGGATTCGTCGATGCGGAAGGACAGGTTGGGAGCGAATTTCAGGTTCACCGCCTCGGCGACCCGCCGGCGCAGGAAGGGAGCGGCCCGGCCCAGGGCCTCGACAACCGCATCCGCATCACCGCCGCCGAGCGGCGTGACGAAGGCGATGGCGTTGCGCAGATCGTGGCTGACTTTCACCTCGGTCACCGTCACCGAGACGCCGCTCAGGGACGGATCGCGCAGCAGCCCCCGTTCGAAGATCTCGGCCAGGGCGTGACGAACCGCCTCTCCGACGCGGAGTTGACGCTGGCTCACCGGTTTTTCGGAACGCTTGATCATGGAATCCTCGCCGCTTACCCGCGGCGGCCGCGCCCATCGCGGCCGTGGGCACCGAACCGGCCGGACAGGGGCGGCGCGGCGCCGCCCGCCGTCGCCCTAGAGCTCGCGCGCCACCTCTTCGACGTCGAAACACTCGATGAAGTCGCCGACCTGGATATCCTGGTAGTTGGCGAATGCCATACCGCACTCCATCCCGTCCTTGACTTCCCTGGCGTCGTCCTTGAAGCGCTTGAGCTGCGAGAGGTTGCCCTCGTGGATCACCACGTTGTCGCGCAGCAGGCGGACCTTGGCGCCGCGCCGCACAATGCCTTCGGTCACCATGCAGCCGGCGACTTTGCCGACCTTGGTGATGGAGAACACCTCGCGGATCTCGGCGTAGCCCAACAGGTTTTCGCGCAACGTTGGCGCCAGCATGCCGGACAGGGCCTGCTTCAGGTCGTCGAGCAGGTTGTAGATGATCGAATAGTAGCGGATCTCCAGCTTCTCGCGTTGCGCCAGATCGCGCGACTGGGCGTTGGCACGCACGTTGAAGCCGATGATCAGGGCGTCGGAAGCCTTGGCGAGCGTCACGTCGGACTGGTTGATGGCACCGACCCCGGCGTGCAGGATGTCGATTGCCACCTCCTCGGTGGCCAACTTGCGCAAGGCCGTCGAGATGGCTTCGACCGAGCCGTGCACGTCGGCCTTGAGCACGATCGGCAGCCGGCGCGTCTGGCCTTTGTCGATGTTGAGGAACATCTGTTCGAGCGAGACCCGCCCGCTCGCCTGGACCCGAACCTTGCGGGACTGGCTTTGGCGATACTCGCTGATCTCGCGGGCCCGCTGGTCGTTCTCGACAACGATGAAGTCGTCGCCGGCCGCCGGCGTCGAACTCAGGCCCAGCACCTCGACCGGCACCGACGGCCCGGCGGCTTCCACCTGGCTGCCATGGGCGGAGACCAGGGCACGCACCCGGCCCCATTCCTCGCCGGCCACGAAGACGTCGCCGACCTTGAGCGTACCGCGCTGCACCAGAACGGTGGCCACCGAACCGCGGCCCGCCTCGATCTTAGCCTCGATGATGGCGCCCTCGGCGGGGCGCTCGGGATTGGCCCTCAAGTCGAGCACCTCGGCCTGGAGCAGGATGGCTTCCTCCAGCTTGTCGAGGTTCATGCGCTTCTTGGCGGACACCTCGACCGCCAGCACGTCGCCGCCCACCTCTTCGAGAAGGACCTCGTGCTGGAGCAGGTCGTTGCGCACGCGCTTGGGATCGGCCCCCGGCAGATCCATCTTGTTGATGGCGACGATGATCGGCACCCCGGCCGCCTTGGCGTGGCTGATCGCCTCAATGGTCTGCGGCATGATGCCGTCGTCGGCGGCGACTACCAGGATCACGATGTCGGTGACCTTGGCGCCGCGCGCCCGCATGTCGGTGAAGGCGGCATGGCCGGGAGTATCGATGAAGGTGATCTTGTGGCCCGCTTTGGTCGTCACCTGATAGGCGCCGATGTGCTGGGTGATGCCGCCGGCCTCGCCGGAAACCACATCGGTTTCGCGCATGGCGTCCAGAAGCGACGTCTTGCCGTGGTCGACGTGGCCCATGACGGTCACCACCGGCGCCCGCGGCAACAGGCTGGCGGAATCGTCTTTCTCGCCCTTCAGTCCGATCTCGACATCGGCGTCGCTGACCCGCTTGATGTTGTGCCCGAACTCGGTGGCGACGACTTCCGCCGTATCGGCGTCGATGGTCTGGGTGGCGGTCACCATGACGCCCATACGCATGAGGGACTTGACGACGTCCACCCCGCGCACGGCCATGCGGTTCGCCAGTTCCTGGACCGTGATGGTTTCCGGAATGATCACGTCGCGAATTACCTTTTGCGGTTCATTGCCCTGGGTGCGCCGTTTCTGCCGTTCCTTCTCGCGGGCACGGCGTACCGACGCCAAGCTGCGCGTCCTCTCTTCGTCCTCGCTCAAGGCCTCGGCGATGGTCAACTTGCCGGCCCGCCGCCGGCGCTCGCCGGCCCGCTTGCCGGGCGCCGCCGGCCGCTTGATCTCGACCTTGGCGGCACCGCGCTTCGATTTGGCGAGTTCGTCTTCTTCCTCTTCCTCGCCCTTCACCTTGTCGGCCTTGCGGGGCGCCACCTGGGCTTCGAGCGTTTCGTCGGGCAGTGCGACCTGAATGGCGGGAGTCGCGGCCGGCGCCGCCGGCTCCTCGGCCGGGCGCGGCGTCGCCTCGCCTTCCGGCTCCGCCGTCTTGCCCTCGCTCCGCCGGAGGGCTTCCTCTTCGGCCCGTTTTTCCGCCTCAGCGGCATCGCGCAGCGCCCGTTCGGCCGCTTCCTTGGCCTCCTCGGCCTCGCGGACGGCCCGTTCCTCGGCTTCCTGGGCGGCGCGCTTTCGCGCCTCCTCTTCGGCCTTGCGGGCATCGTGCAACGCCTTGAGCCGCGCCGCCTTCTCCTCTTCGGTCAGGTTGGGCACCCGCGCCAACTGCGCGGCATCTTCCGCCGCGTGATCGATCTCGACCGATTCGGCGCTGGCGGGAAGCCCCTCCATCCCCTCTTCCTCGGGCCCGACCTTCTTGAGGCGGCCGTCGGCATCCTGCAGGTAGGTACGCTTCTTGCGCACCTCGACCGTCACCGACTTGGAGCGGCCCCGCGAAAAACTCTGACGGACCTGGCCGGCCTCAATCGTCTTGTTGAGCACCAGCTTGCCGGGTCGTGAAAGCCCCAGCCGTCCCTTCTTTTCCTTGCCCGTGGTCTCGGTCATTTCAATCCGTTCGCGTTACCGTCCGGCTCCGTGTTGCACACTCTTCCCGCCCCCGACTCGACGGCGCTGGGCGAGCGGAAACCCGCCAGCCTCGCCGCCTCGCCAAGCAGCTTGTCGGCGATCGGCCCCGGCGTCAGCACCGCATGTACGGCGTGTTGGCGCCCCAGGGCCGCCCCCAACTCGTCGCCGGAAAATAGCTCGATCACCGGCACGTCCGGCGCCAGCGCCGCAATCTTCTCCCGCCCGTTCGCCGCGCCCTCGGCAGCCGCCAATACGACGCCGGCCCCGGCTCCGCGCAGGTAGCCCCTCACCTTCTCGAAGCCCACCACCGCCTGGCCGGCCCGCCTGGCCATGCCGATGAGGTCGAGACACCGTCGGGTCAGGAGACGCTCGATCTCCGCATCAAAGTCCGCCGCCACCACCACCGGCGAGCGGGCAGCCTTGGCGAACAGCTTCTTCGCGCAGGCTGTCTTAACCGTATCGCGCCTTGCGCTCAACCAAAATCCCCGACCCGGCAAACGCCCGGCCACATCCGGCACAACCGACCCGTCCGGCGAAATGACGAAGCGGATCATCGTTTCGACCGGCCGCGGCACGCCCTCGACCAAGCATCGCCGCCACGGCCCCGGACCTTCCGGGTCTGCGGGACGGACGGCGTTTCGTTTGCGGGCGGAGTGCGCCATCGCTTGTGCCGCCGAACCGGTCAGGCGGCACCCTCCGCCTGTTCCTCGGCACCGCCCTCGGCCGGCTTTTCCTCGCCTTCGAACCAGTGGGCACGGGCCGCCATGATCGCCTTGTCGGCGGCTTCGGCATTCATCGCGCCGCCGGGCACGATCTCCAGAAGCTCGTCTCGCGCCAAGTCGGCCAGATCGTCCAGCGTCTTGACCCCGGCCTCGCCCAACGCCACCAGCATGGCGGCGGTCAAGCCTTCGACCTTGGCCAGATCGTCGCTGACCTCGAGCTCGCGCCGGCGCCGCGTCATCTCCTCTTCCTGAGTGGCCAGATAGGCGCGGGCCCGTTCGCGCAGTTCCTCGGCGATATCCTCGTCGAATCCCTCAATTTCCGTCAGATCCTCGACCGGCACGAAGGCCACCTCCTCGATCGACGAGAACCCTTCCGTCACCAGAAGATGGGCAATCACGTCGTCGACGTCGAGGGCTTCCGCAAACAGTTTGGAGAGCGCGTTGAATTCCTCCTGCCGGCGCTCCGATTCCTCGGCCTCGGTCAGGATGTCGATGTCCCAGCCGGTCAGCTGCGAAGCCAGGCGCACGTTCTGGCCGCGCCGGCCGATGGCCAGGCTCAACTGGTCGTCCGGCACCACCACCTCGATGCGATGGGCCTCTTCGTCCAGCACCACCTTGGCCACCTCGGCCGGGGCCAGGCCGTTGACGATGAAGGTGGCGGGATCGCCCGACCACTGGATGATGTCGATCTTCTCGCCCTGCAGCTCGCCGACCACCGCCTGCACGCGCGAGCCGCGCATGCCGACGCAGGCGCCCACTGGATCGATGCCCGAGTCGTTGGACAGCACAGCGATCTTGGCGCGCGAGCCGGGATCGCGGGCCACCGACTTGATCTCGATGACGCCGTCGTAGATTTCGGGCACTTCCTGGGCAAACAGCTTGGCCATGAATTGCGGATGGGTGCGCGATAGGAAGATCTGCGGCCCCCGCGGCTCCTCGCGGACGTCCATGATGTAGGCCCGCACCCTGTCTCCGTTCGAAAAGTGCTCGCGCGGGATGCATTCGTCGCGCCGGAGCAGCGCTTCGGTCCGTCCGAGGTCGACGATGACGTTGCCGAACTCGACCCGCTTGACCAGGCCGTTGACGATCTCGCCGATGCGGTCCTTGAATTCCTCGAACTGGCGCTTGCGCTCGGCCTCGCGTACCCGCTGGACGATCACCTGCTTGGCGGTCTGCGCCGCGATGCGTCCGAAATCGATGGGCGGCAGCGGATCGATCAGGAACTCGCCCAACGCGGCATCGGCCTTGCGCTTGCGGGCGGCCTCCGGGGTGATCTGGGTGGCCTCGTTCTCGACCGGATCGGCAACTTCCAGGTAGCGGGCCAGCGCGATGGCGCCCGTCGAGCGGTCGATCGTGGCCCGGATGTCGTGCTCGTGGCCGTATTTCGAACGGCCGGCCTTCTGGATCGCCTGTTCCATGGCCTCCAGAACCTCGTCGCGCTCGATGCCCTTGTCCCGCGCCACGGATTCCGCGACCTGCAGGAGTTCCGGGCGAGCGTGCACGGCATCGGTTTCAATGGTGCTCTTGCTCATCGTCCCTGTCGTCCTTCTGATATACCGAGCAATTCGTCGGTTAAAACCAGTTTCGCCTTGCTGATGGCGGAAAAGGGCACTTCGATATCCTCGCCCTCGACCGCCACGCGCACGACATCCCCCTCGATTCCCAACACCCGGCCGCGAAAGCGGCGGCGGCCGTTGACGGATACGTTCGTCTCGATTCGCGCCTCGTGGCCGGCGAACCGCTCAAAGTCACGGAGGCGCACCAGCGGGCGGTCGATGCCCGGCGAGCTCACCTCCAGCGTGTAGGCATCGGCGATCGGGTCCTCGACATCAAGGATCGCCGAGATGGCGCGGCTTAGATCGGCGCAATTGTCGACCACCATGGCCTGGCCATCCTGGCGTTCGACCATCACCTGGAGCTGCAGCCTGTCGCCACCCGAAAGCTGCACACGAACGATGGAGAAACCCATGTCCTCCACCGTCGGGGCAATCAGCTGCTCGACGCGCTCCGTCACGATCATTCTACCACGGCCCTTCCCCTACGGGATCGATCGTCCTTGCCTAAAACACGAAAGGCGGGCCCCCGGCCCGCCTCATCAAACCCACCTATGTACGAGTTCAACGAGACTTTTATTAAGCATCGTTGGCGCAAATATAGTGATCCGCCCCGCAAACTCAAGAGCTTTATGGGCGCTTCCGGCGCCGGAAGGTCAGGTAGACGCAGGGTCGGCCGGCGGCCTTGGCCTTGGCCTCGTAGCGGGTTTCGCACCACCCCGGCGGCGGGCGCCGCCAGTCGTCCGGCCGCCCGGCCGTCCACGCGAAGGCGGGATGGTGGAGAAGCCGTTCCAGGGCCCAGCGGATATAATCCATGTCGTCGCTGGCGAACCGCAGTTCGGCGCCGTCCGCCATGATCCGCGAGAGCGCCTCCAGGACCTCCGGCCGGATGAAACGGCGCTTGGCGTGGCGCGCCTTCGGCCAGGGGTCGGCGAACAGTACGAAGATCCGGGCGACACTGGCCTCGGCCAGTCGGTCGATGATGATCCGGGCATCGTCGTCGAGGAGACGGACGTTGGTAAGCCGCCGATCCTCGATCCGGGCCAACAGGCTGGCCACCCCGTTGACGAAGGGCTCGCAGCCGATGACACCGACCTCGGGGTGGGCCTCAGCCTGGGCCGCCAGGTGCTCGCCGGCTCCAAAGCCGACTTCCAGCCAGACCGCCTCGGGCCGGCCGGGAAACAGCGCCCGGGGATCGATGTCGCCCGCGTCGGTCAGCGGAACCCGCAAGTCCGGCAGCACCTCGTCGAGGAGCCGCCGGCGGCTGGGCTTGAGGCTGCGGCCGAAGCGGCGGCCGTAGGACCGGTTGGCGAGGCGGGGGTCCGGCGGGGCGGCGCTCACTTGGCGCCGAAGACCGCCTTCAGGTCGTCGACCAGGTCGGTCCGCTCCCACGAGAAGCCGCCGTCGGCCTCGGGCGCCCGGCCGAAATGGCCGTAGGCGGCGGTCCTGGCGTAGATCGGACGGCTCAATTGCAGGCGCTCGCGGATGCCGCGCGGCGATAGATCGACCATTTCCTGCAACACCTTGGTCAACCGGTCGCTGTCCACCTTGCCGGTGCCGTGGGTCTCGACATAGACCGACAGCGGCTTGGAGACGCCGATGGCGTAGGCCACCTGGATGGTGCACTTTTCGGCCAAGCCGGCTGCGACCACGTTCTTGGCGACGTAGCGCGCCGCGTAGGCGGCCGAGCGGTCGACCTTGGTCGGGTCCTTGCCCGAGAAGGCGCCGCCGCCGTGGGGGGCCGCGCCGCCGTAAGTATCGACGATGATCTTGCGGCCGGTCAGGCCGCAGTCGCCGTCGGGCCCGCCGATGACGAACCGTCCAGTCGGGTTGACGTAGAAGTCGGCCTCCGGGCACATCCAGTCCTTCGGCAGCACGTCAAGCACGTACGGGCGGACGATTTCGCGAACCTGATTCTGGTCGAGCTCCTCGGCGTGCTGGTGGGACACCACCACCGAGGTGGCGCGGACCGGCCGGCCGTTCTCGTAGAGCAGGGTCACCTGGCTCTTGGAATCGGGCAGCATCCCGGGAACCTTGCCGGCCCGGCGGTCTTCGGCCAGACGGCGCAGGATGGCGTGGGCGTAGAAGATGGGCGCCGGCATCAGCGCCTCGGTCTCGGTACAGGCATAGCCGAACATCATGCCCTGGTCGCCCGCCCCTTCGTCCTTGCCCGCCCCGGCGTCGACGCCCTGGGCGATGTCGGCCGACTGCGAGTGGACGTGAACCTGGACCTCGGCGTTCTGCCAGTGGAAGCCGTTCTGCTCGTAGCCGACACCGCGCACCGCGTTGCGCGCGATGTCTTCCAATCGCTTGTGGGTGATTGAACTGGGGCCGCGCACCTCGCCCGACAGCACGATCAGGTTGGTCGTGCACAACGTCTCGACGGCGACGCGCGAATAGGGGTCTTCCTTGAGGAAGGCGTCAACGACGGAATCCGAGACCAGGTCGCAGACCTTGTCCGGATGGCCCTCGGAAACGGATTCGCTGGTGAACAGATAGTGGGACTGCGACACGGCCTAACCCTCCTGTGCCCGGTTTCGTTATGCACTGGACCGAGGGCTTCGGCACCTCGTCAAAAAGGCGTAGGGATGCCGTCAGGGCCCACTTAGCACCTGTTTTTTACGTGGGGGCAAGCGGTCCAAATCCATCCACGGCCGCGCGCACGGTCGCACGGCGGGCGATTTTGTCGCAGGGTTTACCCCATGCGTCAAGAAGTTTCGCCCGCCGCTTGCGACGGCGTTCGGCTGCCCGAAAAACGGGCCGGACCGGAACCTGACCTACTCGTCGGCCAGGGTGCCGGACAGGGACTTCGTCAGCTCGAAAAGACGCTTGCGAACTTTGGGGTCCAGGATCTTGTAATAGGCGCGGACAAGTTCCAGAGTTTCCCGTCGGGCCAGCGGATCGGGCTCGTAGGTCGCCTGTTCATTCTCCTCCAGGGCCCGCGCGCGGACCCCTTCGGGCGTTTTGATGTCGTCCGGCATGTCGTCGAAGAAGAACGACACCGGCACATCGAGAACACGGCTCAGTTCGAACATCCGGCTGGCGCCGATACGGTTGGCCCCACGCTCGTACTTCTGGATCTGCTGGAAAGTCAGGTTGACCGCCTCGCCAAGCTTTTCCTGGCTCATGCCAAGGAGGGTACGGCGCAGCCGGACCCGGGAGCCGACATGAACATCGATGGGATTGGCGACGCCGGGCGGCAGTCTTTTTTCCTTGAAGTTACGGCGAGTTGCCCGGGCCCCGCTTTTCGCGGTGGTAATTTTGTTGTTCATTTTATTAAAACTTTTCAATCTTGAACGGTGGTTGAAATGCCACTTTCAGGCGGCGGCACGATAGGAGAAAACGAAGGCTGCGGTCAATACGATAATGAATCCGGAAATCTGCAAGAAAAGACCGTATTTCTACTGAAAGTTCAGACCTGTGGCCGCCGCGAGCCCCACCAGCCGGCGCCGGCCGCCGCGCCGCCGAGGGCCAGGAGCAACAGGGCGCCGAAGCCGGCATAGGGCGGCGGTGCGGCAAGGGCGACGGGAAGCGGAGCGTCGAGCACGCCGGTCTCGCCGAGGCCGAGGCTGGCCACGGTGCGCCCGTGGGCGTCGATCACCGCGGAGATGCCGCCGTTGGCCACCCTGACAAGGGGCAGGCCCTCTTCGACGGTGCGCATGCGGGCCGCCGCCAGGTGCTGGTAGGGCCCCGAGGAGAAGCCGAACCAGCCGTCGTTGGTCAGGTTAAGCAGCCATTGCGGACGGTCGTCACGACGCGCCACGGCGCCGGGAAAGATGACCTCGTAGCAGATCAGCGGGCTTGCCGGCGGCAGCCCTGGCAGGCTCAGCGTTTTCAATCCTTCGCCGGCCGAGAAATCGGTCCGTCCGTCGGTCAGCTTCTTGAAGGGAAGCAGGGCCCGCAACGGCACGTATTCGCCGAACGGCACCAGGTGAAACTTGTCGTAGGTGCCGACAATCCGGCCATTGCCGTCGAGCGCCTCAAGACTGTTCCACACCTCGAATTGCGGTTGCGGGGTGGCCGTGGTGCGCGGCGCGCCCACGATCAGCAGGCCGCCTTCCGGCACCGCCTGTGTCAGGAAGGCCCGCCGACTGGGATCGTTGGCCAGGAAAAAGGGAACCGCCGTCTCGGCCCAAATGACGTGGGTTGGCGGGATCGTCGGCTGAGCGTTGCCGGGGCCGCGCCGGCTCATGTCGACCTGGCGGACCAGATGGCGGTCGCGCAGTTCGGGGACCCACTTGAGCTGCTGGGGAATGTCGGGCTGTACGAGGCGCAGCCGCACGCCCTCGACGGTCGCGGCCGGCCCGGCCAGGGCCAGCCTGGTCTCGCCGCCGACCCACAGCAGAGCCAGCGCGGCGACGCCGGCGGCCAGCGCCGTCAGGCGCCGGCGGGGCGTCATGGCCTCCTCGCCCGCTACCGCCGGCAGCGCGGCGACGGCAACGGTGATCAGCCCCAGTCCGTAAGTGCCGATCACGGCCGCCGATTGCAGCATCGACGGCCACGCCGTCCATACGGTGCCGATCAGGTTCCAGGGAAATCCGGTGAAGATCCAGCTGCGCACCCACTCGGCCAGGGTCCAGGCGGCGGCCAGCAAAAGGACGGCGCCCACCCCGTCGCCCTTGAGCGCGCGCACCAGGGCGGCGGCGGCGGCCGGAAACAAGGCCATGCCGGCGGCGATACCCCCGATGGCAAACGGGATCAGCCAGCCGTACGTCTCGGGCTCGACCAAGAGCGCGTTGGCGATCCAGTAAAGACCAACCGCGAAATGGCCGAGGCCGAACCACCAGCCGACGGCAAAGGCGGCGGCGACGCCGGGGCTGGCGACGATCAGCCACAGCCAGCCGGCGAACGCCGGCACCAGCAGCGGAACCGCGTGCAGGGGCGGCAGGGCCGCCGCGGCCAGCACTCCCAGCAGCACGGCCACTCCCCGGCGGCGCCATCCGCGGAGGCCGGCCAGCCGGCGGCGCAAACCGGCGCAGGCTTGCCAGGCGTCCATTTCGCTCAGCCTGTCGCGGCCGGGATTTGCGGTCGGCGGACTCGCACCCGTTTGACCCGGCGCGGGTCGGCCTCGACGACCTCGAATTCGATACCCGAGGGATGGCCGATCAGTTCTCCGCGCATGGGCACCCGCCCGGCCAGGGCGAAGACAAGGCCGCCGATGGTATCGATCTCTTCCCGCTCCTCCTCGCTGACGAACGGCCCGATCAACTTCTCCAGATCCTCGAGGGAGACGCGGGCCTCGGCATCAAGAATGCCGCCCGCCCGCTCGATGAGGGCCGGCTCATCGTGGATGTCGTGCTCGTCCTCGATCTCGCCGACGATCTCCTCGACCAGATCCTCGATGGTGAGCAGGCCGTCGATGCCGCCGAACTCGTCGACGACGAGCGCCATGTGGCAGCGCTTTACCCGCATCTCGAGCAGCAGGTCGGGCACCCGCATGAACGGCGAGACGAACAGCACCGGCCGCATGGTCTTGGCCAGCGAAAAGTCGGCCTCATGGCCGTGCCAGGCGACGACATCCTTGATGTGGACCATGCCGCGGGCGTCGTCCAAGGTTTCCTTGTACACCGGAATCCGCGAATGCTCCTCGCGGATCATCAGCTGGATGAGATCTTCGTAGCCGGTGTCGATCTCGACCGCCACGATGTCGGCGCGCGGCACCATGACGTCGCGCACGTCGCGGTCCCTGAGGTCAAGGATGTTGGCAAGCAGCCGGCGCTCGTCGGCGTTGATCGGCTGCTCGGCATCCTCGCGCTCCTCGATCAGCTCCTCCAGGGTGTCGCGGGCGGAGCCGTCGCTGCCGTTGCGGCCCAGCCGGCGCAGCCAGCCGCGCAGGGCATCGAGGAAATTTCCGTCGTGGGAGATCCCGGACTCGCCGGGTCGACCAGGGCACGCGTCTTCGTTCATCGGGTCAATACTGTCCTTCGGCGTCTTCCGCGTAGGGATCGGCTACGCCAAGTCCTTTCAGGACCCGGGTTTCGAGCCCCTCCATCTCTTCCGCCTGGTCCGCGCTCGTGTGGTCGAAGCCGAGCAGATGAAGCATACCATGAACGACGAGATGACTGAAATGGTCGGCAAACGGCTTGCCCTGGGCCGCCGCCTCGGCCGCCGTGGTCTCGTAGGCAAGCACGATGTCGCCCAGCAGGACCGGCGCCCCGCCACCGGGGATCGGTCCGGCGCCGTCGAGGTTGGCGAAACTGAGCACGTTGGTCGGCGCGTCAAGGCCCCGGTAGTCGCGATTGAGGTTCCTGACCAGCGCGTCGTCGGCCAGCAC
>JACZKS010000054.1 GCA_014859895.1 Rhodospirillales bacterium | reverse complement strand
GCCGCCGCCCGCACTGACGAGCCCCTAGACGCCCTGCCCTTTCGACAGCTTGTCGGCCAGCCGCGTGGGCTCGGGCAGGCGGAAGCGGGGCGCGCAGGCCAGCACCCATTCGATCACCGCTTCCAGGTTGATCCGGTGGCCGATCGAGACGTAGAGCGGCCTCACGCCCGTTCGCGTGCGCAGCACGGTACCCACCACCTCGCCGCCGTGCAGGAGCGGCGTTCGCGACCCCCGGGCCGGCCCCGGCTCGTCATGGGTGCCGATGAGCCGTGACTTGGCCGCCCCGATGGTGGGAATGCCGGTGAGCAGGCCGACATGGCTGGCGATGCCGATGCGGCGCGGGTGGGCCATCCCCTGGCCGTCAACCATCAGAAGGTCAGGCGTCGTTTTGAGAGATTCGAGCAGTGCCAGCACGGCCGGCGCCTCGCGAAAGGTCAGCAGCCCCGGCACGTAGGGAAAGCGCGTCGGCTGTTCGAGAACCGCGGCTTCCACCACCTCCAGATCGGGAAAGGAGACGACGGCGACCGCCGCCCGGGTGATGTCGCCGCCACCGGGAAAGGCGACATCGACGCCGGCGATGCGGCGCACCGCCGTCGGCTGACCAACCGTCTCGATGAGCGGCGCCAGCCGCTTCTGGAGTGCGATGGCTTCGGCGGCCGTCGCCGGCCAGGGATGGGAAATGGCGCTCACGTTACGAGCTTGCCGGCGGTTGCGGCGCCCCGTCAAGCGATTGGAACCGTCCGCCTCTCCGATAGGAAAACCGCGCGCGAGGCGTTAAAATGCCGGCGGCCTCAACCGGGAAGGGCGCCGACACGCCATGGACGTGATCATTTCCCTGCTGCAGCAGATGAGCGTCTACCTGGTGGTGGCCTATCTGTTCAGCAAGACGCCGATCCTGAAATCACTGTTCGCCGTGTCCATGCGGTTGCCGCCCAAGGCCACCATCTACGTGGTGTTCTCGGGCTTCTGCATCCTCGGCACCTATTTCGGGCTGGAACTGCTGGACGCCATCGTCAACACCCGGGCGATCGGCGCCGTGCTGGGCGGCCTGCTGGGCGGCCCGGTGGTCGGCTTGCTGGTCGGCTTCACCGGCGGCCTGCACCGCTATACCCTGGGCGGCTTCACCGACCTCGCCTGCGGATTGTCGACCACGGCCGAAGGGCTGCTGGGCGGCCTGGCGTGCCTGTACCTGCGCCGGCGCGGCCGGGTGAACGCGCTGTTCAACCCGTGGACCGCCTTCGCCGTGACGCTCGTCGCCGAATGCGTGCAAATGGGCATCATCCTGCTGGTCGCCCAGCCGTTCGACCGCGCCCTCGCCCTGGTCGAGGTCATCGCGGCGCCAATGATCCTGGCCAATTCGGCGGGGGCGGCACTGTTCATGAGCATGATCCGCGACCAGCGCGACATGTTCGAGAAGTACAGCCAGTTGTCCTCGGCCAAGGCGCTGCGCATCGCCGAACGGGCGGTGGGCATCACGCTGGAGGGCCTGACCCCAACCTCGGCCGAACGCATCGCGCACATCGTCTACGAGGAAACCGGAGTGGGTGCCGTGGCGATGACGGATCGGGAAAAGATCCTGGCCTTCGTCGGCATCGGCGCCGACCACCACACGCCGGGCGCTCCCCTGATGTCGGAACATTCCAAGCGGGCCATCGAGACCGGGGAAGTGGTGTTCGCCGACGGCATCGAGACCAAGTACGCGTGCTCGCTGTCGCCGGCCTGCAAGCTCGGCTCCTCGCTGGTCGTGCCCATCCGCTCGGACGCCGAAGTGATCGGCACCATCAAGCTTTACGAGCCCAAGAAGAAGTTCTTCCTCAACATCAACCGCACGCTCGGCGAAGGCATCGCCAGCCTGCTGTCCAACCAGATCCTGGCCGGCCGCTTCGAGCAACAGAAAAACCTGCTGGTGAAATCCGAGCTCAAGCTGATCCAGGCGCAGATCAACCCGCACTTCCTGTTCAACGCGCTTAACACGGTCAGTGCCATCATCCGCACCGACCCCGGCGAGGCCCGCGAGCTTCTGCTGCATCTCTCCAACTTCTTTCGCAAGAACCTGAAGCGCGGCAGCGACCTGGCGACCTTGAGGGAGGAGTTGGATCACGTGAATTCCTACCTGCGCATCCAGAAGGCCCGTTTCGCCGACCGCCTGAACATCGAGATCGACATCGACCCGGCCCTGCTGGAAATGCGGCTTCCCACCTTCACCCTGCAGCCGCTGGTCGAGAACGCCATCCAGCACGGCATCTCCAACGTCCTGGAGGAGGGGCGCATCACCATCCGTGCCCATGCCGAGGGCGGCGACGTGATCCTGCTGGTCGAGGACAACGCCGGGGCTTACGGAGAGGCCGAAGCCACCCCCGGCGGTTTGGGCATGGGCATTGTCGATAAGCGGATCAAGAATCTCTACGGCGAAACCTTCGGGGTGAAGGTCGAATGCAAGAGCGGCGAGTGGACACGGGTGTGGATCAAGCTACCGTGCCAGGAGCTGGCGGCGGCATGATCCGGGCCCTGATCGTCGACGACGAGCACCATGCGCGCGAGGAGATCGCGCTTCTGTGCGCCGACCATTCCGACGTCGAGGTGGTCGGCGCGTGCGGCAACGCCATCGAGGCCCTGCGGCTGATCAACCGCCAGAAGCCCGACGTGGTGTTTCTCGACATCCAGATGCCGCGCATCAGCGGCATCGAGCTGATCGGCATGCTCGACGCCGAAACCATGCCGCGCATCGTCTTTGTCACCGCCTACGACGAGTATGCGGTGGCCGCCTTCGAGGAGAACGCCTTCGATTACCTGTTGAAGCCGCTGGAAAGCCGCCGCTTCGCCAAGACGCTGGCCCGTATCCGCAAGGCCAACGGCGCCCGCCAGTCGCTCAAGGGCCTGGATATCCCCGAGTTCACCCAGGTTCCCTGCTTCACCGGCAACCGCATCCGCCTCGTCAAGATCTCCGAGGTCGAGTATGTCTGTTGCGACCTTTCGGGCGTCCATGTGGTGACGGCGGACGGCGAGACCTACACCGACATGACGCTCTCCGCGCTGGAAGAAAGGACCGACCTCGTGCGCTGCCACCGGCAATGCCTGGTGCGGCTCGAGATGGTCCGCGAGATCAAGCTGTTGGACAACGGCTTGGGCGAGATCGTAACGCGCAGCGGCAAAACGGTGGGAGTCAGCCGCCGCCACCTGCGCGAATTGAAGGAACGCATCGGCCTGCGCTGAGGGCCTCCCCTTTCTTCCAATGAAAGAAACCCCCGGGAGCGATCCCGGGGGCTTCTTCTGCGATGCGCCGCGCTTGGTTCAGGGCGGAACGGCGGGCGCGTGGGAGCGGTTGGCTTTTTTGCCGTTATTCCGCGCCCACTTCCTTGAGAGCCGGCTTGCGGAAGGCGACGAAGAATGCCGCCAGCGCCACCACCGCCGCGGCGATGCCGATGGCGTTGGCCCACGTGTACGGCAGGCCGAAGCCGATCTTCTCGGCGGCGATGTAGGTAAACGTCACCGCCGTCATGAAGGTCGCCGGCACGGTGCAGATCCAGTGCAGCTTGCCGGTCTTGATCAGGTAGGCGGCGGCAGCCCACAGGACGATGGCAGCCAGTGTCTGGTTGGCCCAACCGAAGTAGCGCCAGATGACGTTGAAGTCGCCCATCGACACCAGATAGCCGATGACGAACAACGGCGCCGCGATCATCAGCCGCTTGGCGATCGGGCCCTGCGGCAGCTTGATGTACTCGGCGATGATCAGGCGGGCCGAGCGGAAGGCGGTGTCGCCCGAAGTGATGGGCAGGATGACGACGCCCAGGATGGCCAGGACCGAGCCGATGCCGCCGCCGAGCAGGGCGTTGGCGATCTCGTTGACCACGCCCGAGGGCGAACCCTGGGCGACGGCGGCCTGGAGCGCCCCGGCGTTTTCATAGAACGAAAGGCCGAGCGTGGCCCAGATCAGGCCGATGATGCCTTCGCCGACCATCGCCCCGTAGAACACCATGCGGCCGTTCTTCTCGTTCTTGACGCAACGGGCCATGAGAGGCGACTGGGTGGCATGGAAGCCCGAGATGGCGCCGCAGGCGATGGTGATGAACATCAACGGCCAAATCGGCAGGTCTTTCGGATGCGTGTTGGCCAAGGACATGCCGTCGGCCAGCATCTCGTGCTCGGGCGAAATGGCCAGCATGATGGTCAAACCGACCGACATGAAGATCAGAAGCGCGCCGAACACGGGATACAGGCGGCCGATGAGCTTGTCGATCGGCAGGATGGTGGCCAGGAAGTAGTAGCCGAAGATGATGGCGACCCAGGCCCACACCGGCATGCCGGTCATGGTGGCCAGCAGCTTGCCGGGGCCGAGGACGAAGACGACGCCGACCAGCAGCAGCAGGATGACCGAGAAGTAGTTCATGAACTGCTTGAAGAAGGCGCCCAACTGGTAGCCGACCACGTTGGGCACACTCTCGCCGTTGTGGCGCATCGACAGCATGCCGGCGAAGTAGTCGTGCACGGCGCCCGCGAAGATGCAGCCGACGACGATCCAGATCAGGGCCGACGGACCGTACAAGGCGCCCAGGATGGGGCCGAAGATCGGGCCGAGGCCGGCTATGTTCAGAAGCTGGATCAGGTAGATCTTTTTGGTCGACATCGGAACGTAGTCGACGCCATCGCCGAGCGCCACCGCCGGCACGACACGGTTCGGATCCGGGCCGAAGATGCGGTCGACGAACGAGCCATAAATGAAATAGCCCGCGATCAGCAGGCCGACGCAGGTCAGGAAGAGCAGCATCGAGTGCCTCCTTGGTGAAGTCCCCTCATGCGCGCACCCTAGTCGCCGGGACGGCTTCTTAAAGGGGCCTTGACGTTGGGCGGTCGGAGGCGGCGCCGAGCGGTCCCATTTTTCCCGCGAACGGCTCGCAACAAGCCGTGAATGGAGGTCGGTGGAATCAGTTCAACAGCCCGGTCACGCGCGGCAGCCAGAGGGCGAGGTCGGGAAAGATGAGGACGAGGCTCATGCCGACCAGCTGGAGCAGCACGAATGGCACGATGCCGCGATAGAGATGCATCATGTCAAGCCCGGCCGGCAGGATGCCCCGCATGCAAAAAAGCGTGAATCCGAAGGGCGGCGTCAGGAACGAGGTTTGCAGGTTGACGGACAGCAGGATGACGAACCAGCTGAGGAAAACGATGGGCCCGCCTGACCCGACGTGGGCCGAGAAGTCGAGACCCTGGAACAGCGGCCCGAACACGGGAAGGACGATCAGGCTGATCTCGATCCAGTCGAAGAAGAAGCCGAGCACGAAGACCACGGCCAGCACGAAGACCAGGATCTCCCAGCCTGTGTCCAGGCCTGCGGCGGCCATCACCTCCTTGACCAGGTCGTCGCCGCCCAGCGAACGAAAGACGTAGGCGAACAACGTGGCGCCGCAGAACAGCAGGAACACCATGGCGTTGGTCAGCCCGGCCGACTCGATGATTTCGAGGAAGGCCCGGCGGCCGAGCTTGCGCCGGCTCCAGGCCAGCAACAGGGCGCCGGCCGAGCCGACGCCGGCCGCCTCGGTCGGCGTCGCCCATCCCCCGAAGATGGAGCCCAACACCAGCACCACCAGGAAAGCCGGAGGAAAGAAGCTCGTGCCGATCATCCGCCAGAAAGCCGCCCGGCCCCGCGGCCCCTGGTCGGCGGGAAGCGGCGGTGCGAATTGCGGCCGCAGGAATGACAGCCCCCCGATATAGGCAAGATAGAGGGCAGAAAGCAGAAGACCGGGGATAAGGGCGGCAGCGAACAGCGCGCCGACCGACACCGTCAGGAGGTCGCCCATCACCACCAGCATGATAGAGGGCGGGATGAGGATGCCGAGCGTGCCCGCCGAGGCGATAGTGCCGCACGCCAGTTCGCCCCGGTAGCCGCGCTCCATCATCGCCGGCATGGCGATCAGGGTCAGCATGATCACCGAGGCGCCGACGATGCCGGTGGTCGCCGCCATGATGGTGCCCATGACGGTGACCGACATGGCCAACCCGCCCGGCACCCGCCGTGTCAGAACCTGCAGGCAGTTCAGGAGTTCGTGGGCGATGCCGCTGCGTTCCAGGGCGGTGCCCATGAAGATGAACATCGGGATGGCCACCAGCACCGGATTGGAGGCGACGCCACCCCAGATGCGCGGCAGCAGGTTGAAGAACTGGATCGGCAGGAAGACATCGAGTGCGATGCCGAGCGCGCCGAACAGGATGCCCACCCCGCCCAGCACGAAGCCCACCGGAAAGCCGCAGAAGAGAGCGACTCCGAGGACCGCGAACATGATGAGTGCCAGGTGATGGGCGAGCCAGGCGGCCATCGTCCTACTCCGCTCCGCGCCGCTTGACGCCGGCGAACGCACTGCGCTCGCGCAGTGTTTCGGGTCCGAACAGGTAGACCCCGCTGCGCAGCATCACCGAGACGATTCCGGCCAGCAGCAGCAGGAACCCGAAGCTGAGGACGCCCTTGGGGATGAAGCGGTAGGACAGGCCGGAAGCCGAGATCGAGGCCTCGTTGTAGGTCCAGGCGATCCACGCGTAGTCGGCGCTGAAGTAGAGGGCGACCAGGCAATAGGGTAAAGCGAAGACGATGCAGCCGGCAAGTTCCATCCAAGCCTGGGTGCGCAGGGACGCACCCCTCAGCGCCACGTCGATGCGCACGTGGGCGTTCTTCACGTAGGCCATGCCCAGCCAGAGCGAGAAGATGGCGGTGTGCAGGTGCCATTCCAGCTCCTGCAACCGCGTCGACCCGAAACCGGGAAGCTGATAGCCGAACTTCCGCGTCACCACGTCGAAGACGATGACGCCGGTACAGGCCACGAAAAGCCAGCCGGCGGCGAGAGCGATCTTCGCGATGAGCCGCTCGATCGCCTCGCCCGCCGCCAGCATTGCGCTCATGCCCGCCCCTTTTTCGCCCGTTGCGGCCGGGCGGCTATTTCAGGTAACCGACATCCTTCCACGCCGCGTACTCCGCGCGGAACGCGCTGTAGGAATCGTAGACCTTCTTGAAGTTGGGGTTCTTGGCCGTCTCCTCGGCTACCACCTCGTTCCAACCCTTCTCGAAGACGGCCAGCATTTCGGGCGGCCACTGCCGGATTTCGGCGCCCTTGGCCTTCATCGAGGCAATGGCCTTGCCCTGGGTCGCCTCGCCGAGCGAGATGCCTTCGCGGATCATGTCGGCGCAGGCCATCTCAACGGCCGCCTTTTGCCGGTCGGCCATGGCGTCCCACTTCTTCAGATTGACATAGACGTCGAACAGCGTGGCCTGCTGATGCCAGCCCGGGAAGTAGTAGTACTTGGCGACCTGATAGAAGCCGAGCTTCTCGTCGATGGCCGGCAGCGAGAACTCGGTGGCGTCGATGGTGCCCAGCTGCAACGCCTGGAAGATCTCGCCGGGTGCCAGCTGCTGGGTGGCGACACCCAGTTTTTCCATGACCTTGGCGCCGAGGCCGAAGAACCGCATCTTCAGGCCCTTGAAGTCGGCCGGCGACTTGATCTCCTTGCGGAACCAGCCGGAGGCCTCGGGCGGGATGATCGAGCAGGGAATGTTGTAGACGCCCTGCTTGGCGAACATCTCGCGCGCCATGTCGAGGCCGCCACCGTGGTACATCCAGGCTAGGTATTCGCCGATGCCGGGACCGAAAGGTACCGCCGAGAACATGTTGAAGGCGGAATCCCGGCCGGCGAACCAGCCGGCGCCGGCCCAGGCGGCATCCACCGAGCCGGCCGACACCGCATTGACCGATTCGGCCGCCGGCACCAGGGCGCCCGGCTCGAAGAACTTGATTTCGACCTCGCCGCCGGAAACCCGGGCCACCTTGGCCGGCAGCTTGGTCGCCGCGTCGCCCAGTAGGAACATGCTGCCGGGAAACGTGCTGGCCATGTTGAGGGTGACTTTCGACTGCTGCGCCGCTGCCGGCGAGGCCAGGAGCAGCGCAGCGGCCAGGACCCCGCAGGGCCCCAGTGCGAACGTGCGTTTCATAAGCCTTCCTCCTTGTTGAGAGCAGCCTTTCCATAGGATGGCGCCTTGCCCGGCCCTTTGGCCGTGGATATTTTTGGGGACCGTCCGCCCTCCACCGTCGGCCCCCCGCTGACGGTGGAGGGCGGGAATCACCCGTACGGCCCCTCGCCCCTTTCCCCGCACGTGTGTCGCATCGCTCCGCAGCGCGTCTCCCTTGACAGGAAACGCCGAACGAGTATTTTAAGTTGTGAAATATTGCTGTCAATCATCTCTCAAGGTATGAAAACCTCGTTGGATCAAACCCGTACCGACGGTTCCGCGACTCACCAATCACTGGGGCGTGGCCTGCGTATCCTCGAAGCGGTGTCTTCGCGCGGCGGCGTCAGCAGCCTGGTCGACATCGCAAGGCGGACCGGGCTGCACCGCTCGACCACCCATCATCTTCTCCAGGCCTTGGTCGGCATGGGCTATCTGCACCAGGACCCCTCCTCGCGCGGCTACGAACCGGCGGCCCGGTTGTTCCGCCTCACGGGGCGCACCTGGACGCCCGAGCAATTGGGCGAGATCGCCCAGCCCTACGTCGCCGAGTTGACCCGGCGCAGCGAGGAAGGATCGAGCCTCGCCGCCTACCACGACGGCGGCATCACCATCGTCGCCAAGCGCGACCCCGACAGTCCGGTGCGGGTGGTGCAGGATCTCGGCACCCGGCGCGCCATTCATGCCACGGCGGTGGGCAAGGCGATCCTCGCCTGGTTGCCGGCCCCGGAACAGGTCAATTATCTGGGCGGCGCACCGTTCGAGCGGTTCACGCCGCGCACCCTCGTCGAGCGGGTGGCGCTGGAAACCGAAATCAAGCGCGTTCGTGCCGCCGGTTGCGCCATCGACGACGAGGAGCACATCGAGGGCATCCGCTGCGTCGCGGCGCCGGTGTTCGGTTATTCGGGGCACGTGGTGGCCTCGCTGTGCGCGCTCGGCCCCAAAAGCCGCATGACGCGCCGCAAGCTGCGCGATCTCAGGGCTCCCCTGTTCGCTCTCGCCCGCGCCCTTTCCGAGCGGCTCGGCTGGGACCCCGACGAGGGCGTCGACTGAGCCCGCTTCGGGACCGGAAACATTCTGTTACCGTTTTCCGGGGCCCCCGACACACGCGGGTTACATAAACCGGCCTAAGATTGCCCCCGAACGCCGCCGTCAACGGCGATGCCGAACCGTCTTCAACGGAAAGAGCAAGGGGAGGAAGCCCATGGCGCGATCGCCGCTTCGTCGGATCTCGGCCCTGACGACCTTTTTCGGATTCCTAGCCCTCGCCACCTCAGGCGCGGTCATGCTGCTGACACCGGGCGGCGGCGGCCAGCGGGGGTTCGGCCGAACCGTGAGCTTCCTGGGGATCACTCGTCACGACTGGCAGGAATTCCACGAGATCGCCGGCATCGTCTTCCTGATTGCCGCCCTCATCCACCTCACCTTCAACTGGCGCGCCCTCATGCGCCACCTCGGGCTGGCCGGCCCGGCGCGGCTTTCGTCCGACGGGAAGAGCCGTTAGGGATCAGTGTGTGCCGGCAGCGGCAGCCAGGGCCTCGGCCACGGCGAGATCGGCCTCGGCGGCGGCGGTATCCTCGTCGCCGCCCTGGGCGCGGGTCAGCGCCTCGCGCGCCGCATTCAGCCGCTCGGCGGCCGCGGCGGCATCGATATCCTCCACCGCCTGGGCCTCGTCGGCCAGCACGGTGAAACGGTCCTCCGCGACCTCGGCGAAGCCGCCGGCCACGAAGATGCGCGACGTGATCTTGTCGCCCTCGTAGATGTCGACGACGCCGGGGCGCAGGGTCGAGAGCAGCGGCGCATGGCCCGGCAGCACGCCGAAATTGCCGTCGCCGCCCGGCACCACCACCAGATCGGCCTCCTCGGCGGCCAACACGCGCTCGGGCGTCACCAGTTCGAATTGCACCCGTCCGGCCATGATCCTGGGCTCCCTTCGCCGCCGCCTACGCGGCCTCGGCGGCCATCTTCTTGGCCTTGGTCACCGCATCCTCGATGGTGCCGACCATGTAGAAGGCGGCCTCGGGCAGATGGTCGTAGTCGCCGGCAATGATGCCCTTGAAGCCCTTGATGGTGTCTTCCAGGCTGACGAAGACGCCGGCGAAGCCGGTGAACACCTCGGCGACGTGGAAGGGCTGCGAGAGGAAGCGCTGGATCTTGCGGGCGCGGGACACTGTCAGCTTGTCCTCTTCCGACAGTTCGTCCATGCCCAGGATGGCGATAATGTCCTGCAGCGACTTGTAGGTCTGCAGGATCCGCTGCACCTCGCGGGCGGTGTCGTAGTGCTCGCGGCCGACGACGCGCGGATCGAGCACGCGCGAGGTCGAATCGAGCGGGTCGACCGCCGGGTAGATGCCGAGCTCGGAGATTGCGCGGCTCAGCACGGTGGTGGCGTCAAGGTGGGCGAACGAAGCGGCCGGCGCCGGGTCGGTCAGGTCGTCGGCCGGCACGTAGATGGCCTGTACCGAGGTGACCGAGCCCTTCTTGGTCGAGGTGATGCGCTCCTGGAGCGTGCCCATGTCGGTGGCCAGCGTCGGCTGATAGCCCACGGCCGACGGGATGCGGCCCAGCAGCGCCGAAACCTCGGACCCCGCCTGGGTGAACCGGAAGATGTTGTCGACGAAGAAGAGCACGTCCTGGCCCTCCTCGTCGCGGAAGTATTCGGCCAGCGTCAGGCCGGACAGGCCAACCCGGGCGCGCGCGCCCGGGGGCTCGTTCATCTGGCCATAGACCAGCGCCGCCTTCGAGTTCCCGCCTTTGATGTCGATGACCCCCGATTCCATCATCTCGTGGTAGAGGTCGTTGCCCTCGCGGGTCCGCTCGCCGACGCCGGCGAACACCGAATAGCCGCCGTGCGCCTTGGCGATGTTGTTGATCAGCTCCATGATGACGACGGTCTTGCCCACGCCGGCGCCGCCGAACAGGCCGACCTTGCCGCCCTTGGGATAGGGCTCGATAAGGTCGATGACCTTGATGCCGGTGGTCAGGATCTCGGTTTCCGTCGACTGCTCGACGAACAGCGGGGCCGGCCGGTGGATGGGGTAGCGCTGCTTGGTAAGGACCGGACCGCGCATATCGACCGGGTCGCCGACCACGTTGATGATGCGCCCGAGCGTCTCGGGCCCGACCGGCACCGTGATCGGCCCGCCGGTGTCGATCACTTCCTGGCCGCGTACCAGACCGTCGGTGGTGTCCATGGCCACGGCGCGCACCACATGCTCGCCCAGGTGCTGGGCGATCTCGAGGACCAGCCGGTTGCCGTGGTTGTCGACGTGGAGCGCAGTGAGCATCTCGGGAAGCTCGCCTGCGAAGTGCACATCGACCACGGCGCCCAAGACCTGGGTGATGGTCCCGACGTTGTTCTTTGTCATGGCTCGGACTCCTGCTCGACAGTCCCGGCCGCCGCCCCTAGAGGGCCTCGGCGCCGGAAATGATCTCGATCAATTCCTTGGTAATGACGGCCTGGCGCGTGCGGTTGTAGGTGAGCGTCAGGGCGTCGATCATCTCGCCCGCGTTACGGGTGGCGTTGTCCATGGCGGTCATCCGCGCACCCTGCTCGGAGGCGTAGCTTTCGGTCAGTGCGTGATAGAGCTGCACCGCGAGGTTGCGCGGCACCAGGAGGTCGAGGATTTCCTCCTCGCTGGGCTCCAGGATGTACATGGCGCGCGGCCCGCCAACCGTCTTGGCGGCGGCATCCTCCTCGGGCGCTCCCGCCGCGAAGGGAACGATCTGGCGCACCGTGACGTGCTGGGTCATCGCCGACTGGAAGCGGTTGTAGACCAGCGTGCAGACGTCGAACTCCTCCTTGGCGAACATGGAGGCCAGGCGCGCTGCGATGCCGGTAGCCGTTTCGAAACGCACGACGTTGCGGGTCAGACCCTCGACGGTGTCGATGATGGCGTCGCGGAACTGGCCGCGCAGGGCATCGCGGCCTTTCTTGCCGAGGCACAGGATCTTGACCGTCTTGCCCATCGACCGAAGCTCGCGGACCCGACGGCGCACCTCGCGCACGACGCTGCCGTTGAAACCGCCGCACAGGCCACGGTCGGCAGTGACGGCGACGATAAGGTGGGTCTCGACTTTGTCCCGGCCGGCCAACAGCGGCGGCACCGGCGCTCCCTCCGGCAGGCTCCCCACGAATTCGCCCAGCATGCGAGTCATCCGCCCGACGTAGGGTCGCGAATCCTCGACCGCCAGTTGGGCGCGGCGCAGCTTTGACGCCGCCACCATCTTCATGGCCGACGTGATTTTCTGCGTCGAGCGGACGCTATGGATGCGGATTCTCAGGTCCTTGAGATTGGGCATCGATCCTGCCTTTGCGCCACCGCGACCCCGGCTCCCCCGGCCTTACGAAAAGCTCTTGGTGAAGTTGCCGATGAAATCGTCCAGCTTCTTGGCCGTCTCGTCGGAAAGCGCCTTCTCGGTACGGATGGTCTTGAGGATGTCGGTACCGGTGGCGCGCACCGTTTCGAGCAGTGCGGCTTCGAAGCGGGTGACGTCGCCAATGGCGATCTTGTCCAGGAAGCCTTTCACGCCGGCGTAGATGGAGACCACCTGGTCTTCCACCGGCATCGGCATGAACTGGCCCTGCTTCAAGATCTCGGTCAGCCGAGCGCCGCGTTCGAGCAACCGTTGGGTCGAGGCATCGAGGTCGGAGGCGAACTGCGCGAAGGCCGCCATCTCGCGGTACTGCGCCAGCTCCAGCTTGATCGAGCCGGCCACCTTCTTCATGGCCTTGCTCTGGGCCGCCGAGCCGACGCGGCTGACCGAGATGCCGACGTTGAGCGCCGGACGGATGCCCTTGTAGAACAGCTCGGTCTCCAGGAACATCTGGCCGTCGGTGATCGAGATCACGTTGGTCGGAATGTAGGCCGAGACGTCGCCGGCCTGGGTTTCGATCACGGGGAGCGCGGTCAGCGAACCGCCGCCGTTCTCGTCGTTCATCTTGGCGGCGCGTTCCAGCAGGCGCGAATGCAGGTAGAAGACGTCGCCCGGATAGGCCTCGCGCCCCGGCGGGCGGCGCAGCAGCAGCGACATCTGCCGATAGGCCACCGCCTGTTTCGACAAGTCGTCATAGAAGATGACGGCATGCATGCCGTTGTCGCGGAAGAATTCGCCCATGGCGCAGCCGGCGTAGGGAGCCAGGAACTGCAAAGGAGCCGGCTCCGAGGCGGTGGCGGCGACCACGATGGTGTAGTCCATCGCGCCGTACTCATCGAGCACCTTGACGATCTGGGCCACCGTCGAGCGCTTCTGGCCGACCGCGACATAGATGCAATAAAGCTTGTCCTTCTCGCTGCTTGCCGCCTCGTTGATGCGCTTCTGGTTGATGATGGTATCCAGGATCACCGCGGTCTTGCCGGTCTGGCGGTCGCCGATGATCAGCTCACGCTGACCGCGGCCGATCGGAATCAGCGCGTCGATGGCTTTGATGCCGGTCTGCATCGGCTCGTGCACCGAGCGGCGCGGGATGATGCCCGGCGCCTTGACGTCGACCACCCGGCGCTCGTCCGACGCGATGGCCCCCTTGCCATCGATCGGCTGGCCCAGGGCGTCGACCACACGGCCCAGCAGCCCCTTGCCGACCGGCACGTCGACGATGTCGCCGGTGCGCTTGACGACGTCACCTTCCTTGATGGTGCGGTCGTCTCCGAAGATGACGACGCCGACGTTGTCGGTCTCCAGGTTGAGGGCCATCCCCTTGATGCCACCGGGGAACTCGACCATCTCGCCGGCCTGCACCTTGTCGAGGCCGTAGATGCGGGCGATGCCGTCACCGACGGTGAGCACCCGCCCGACTTCGGCGACCTCGGCCTCGGTGTCGAAATTGACGATCTGTTCCTTGAGAATGGCGGAAATTTCCGCGGGACGGATGTCCATCACCCAATTCCCTTCATGGTAAGGCGTAGCTGTTGAAGTTTGGTACGAAGCGAGCTGTCGACCATGCGTGAGCCGACCTTGACGACGAGGCCGCCTAGCAGGGCCGGCTCGACGCGCTGGGAAAGGACAATGTCACCGCCCACAGCCTTCTTGAGGGCGGCGCGCAGACCGTCGGCCTGCGTCTCGGTCAGTTCGCGGGCCGATACCACCTCGGCGGCGGTTTCGCCGCGCGCCGCGGCAAGCTGGGACAAAAAGGTATCGATCACCGCCGGCACGGCAGCCAGCCGCCGGTTGCGGGCGAGCACGCCCAGGAAGCGGCGGGTCAGGTCGTCGAGACCGGCCCGGCCGGCCAGCGCGGCAATGGCCTTGCCCTGGCTCTCGCGGCCCACCACCGGCGAACGGAGAAGCCTGCGCAGGTCTTCCGACCCGGCGATCAACTGGCGCACCTGCTGAAGGTCCGTCGCAATGACGTCGAGCCGCCCGTCGGCCGCCGCCAATTCATAAAGCGCCATCGCATAACGATCGGCTACACCCGCCGTACTTGAACTTTCGGCAGCCACTGGCTGTTTCCCCGGACTGTTTTCCCAGTCGTCATCGTGTCACGAAAGCCGTCGCCCCCCAGAGCAACCCAAACACCTCAATATGGCAAACTAGCCCATTTTGGCATTTGGCCGCGGTTGATCTAGCATACCCATGGTGGAGGTGCAAGGCGATGGCGCATCGAATATGCGACGAGATGAAAGTCCCCCGTAGATAGGGGCGCCGCCGCCGATGACAACCCCGCCGACAGCGCAACTCAGCATTTTTTTGGCCCATCCAGGCGAGCCTGACGCGCCTATTCCGTCCCCCTGATCCGATGGTATGCTGCCGACCGCAGAAACGGCGACGGCAACCCGGACGATCGGAAGGACTTCTTGACCGTGACCAATCGCCACGAACGTCGCAGGCAAACGAAAGGCACGAAGGCCAGAAGCGTGGCGACATCCGCCGCGGCGGCCGAGCGGATCGGAAAAGCCATCGCCCTGCTGGGGTCCGGCCAGGTCGATCATGCTGAATGGCTGTGCCATGAGGCGTTGCGCATCGAGCGCCGCCATCCTGACGCCCACCATCTGCTCGGCGTCATCGCCTTGCGGCGCGGCGACGCCGCCGACGCGGTGGCGTGTATCAGCCGCGCCATCGCCGTGGCTCCCGATTTTGTCGAGGCGCACAACACCTTGGGAGCCGCACTCGCCAGTTTCGGTCGCCACGCCGACGCGGTGGAATCATACAAGCGTTCGCTCCGCCTGAGGCCGGACCATCCGCTGACCCTCGGCAACCTGGGCATCGCCTTCGTTGAACTCGGCCGGTTCGACGAGGCGGAGGCGGCGCATCGCCGAGCCGTTGAGGTGGCTCCGGCGGCACCAACCGCCCATACCAACCTGGGCAACACCCTGCGCGCGGCGGGACGGTTGGAAGAGGCCGAGACTGCCCATCGCAAAGCGATCGCGCTCAGCCCCGATCACGCGGCCGCTCACAACAACTTGGCGCTCGTGCTCCAAGAACTGGAACGGCTGGAGGAGGCCGAAGCGGCGTTCCGCCAGGCCATTGCCCTGCAACCGAATCATTCCCGGGCGTGGAGCAACCTGGGCACCCTCCTTTACGACCAGCGCCGCTTCGAGGAGGCGGCGAACGCCCATCGGCGGGCCATCGGCCTCGATCCCCGGTACGCCGAGGCGCGAAGCAACCTGGGACTGGTGCTACAGGCGCTTGGCGATCTCATCGGCGCAGCCAACGCCTATCGCGAAGCCATCGTCATCGACCCGCGGCTGGCGCCCTCGGCGCTGAACCTGGGCATCGCTTCCCGCACCCCCAACGAAACCGAAGCCGTCATCGCCGCGCTGGAACAATCCGTCCTGGCCGACCCCACCAATGTCACGGCGCTTTGCAACCTCGGGCTGATGTTGCACCGGCTCGGCCGGCTGACGGACGCCACGACTCGCTTTCGCCAAGCTGTCGCCGCCGATCCCTCGGATGCCACCGCCTGGTCCGGCTTGGGGGAGGTTTTGCTGCGGAGCGGACGATTCGAAGAGTCCATGGCCAGCCACCGGCGGGCCACGGAGCTGGCGCCCGAGAACCCGGGAATTCAGTCCAGCCGATTGATTGCCCTGCAATACACACCAGGCGTTACCGCCGCGGCGCTGCTCCCGGAACACCAGAGTTGGGACACGCGGTTCGGTCGCGTCCCGGCACCCGTCCCGACCAGCCGCCGAGATCCGGAGAGACCCCTGCGGGTGGGGTTCGTCTCCGCCGATTTCGCCCGCCACCCAGTCGGCTTTTTCGTCCTCAAGCTGCTTGAAAATCATGATTCCCGGGCCTTCATCGCCATCGGCTACAGCGTTGATCGGCGACCGGACGCCATCACCAAGCGGCTTCAGGCGGCGGCCGACGAATGGCACGAAATCCCCACCACGACCGATGCCGACCTCGCCGAACGCATCCGGGCCGACGGCATCGACATCCTGTTCGACATGGCCGGGCACACAAGCCAAAACCGGCTGTTCTGCTTCGCCTGCAAGCCGGCCCCCATCCAGATCACCTGGGCCGGCTACGTCGGCACCACGGGGCTGGCAACCATGGACTACCTGCTGGCTGACCGCCATCACGTGCCGACCGGCGAGGAGGCGCATTACAGCGAACGGGTGCTGCGGATGCCGAACGGCTACATCTGCTATGCCCCGCCGGACGACGTGCCCGATGTCGCGCCGCTCCCGGCCAAGACCAACGGCTTCGTCACTTTCGGCTGTTTCAACAATCCGGCAAAGATCAACGACCCTCTGCTCGATGCCTGGGCCGAAATCCTGGAAAGGCTGCCGGGATCGCGGCTGTTCCTCAAGTATCAGGAAGTGGAGGATCCCATTACCCGCCAGCGGGTCACCGAACGGCTGGAGGGGCACGGCATCGAGAGCACACGCCTGACCTTCGAGGCACGCTCTCCCCATACCGAGCTTCTGGCGGCATATGGCCGGGTCGATGTTGCCCTCGATACGTTCCCCTACTCGGGCGGCCTCACCACCTGCGAGGCTCTGTGGATGGGGGTGCCCGTCGTCACCGTCACCGGCGCCACCTTCGCCGGGCGCCATTCGACCAGCCATCTTTCCAATATTGGATTGACGGAAACCATTGCCATCGACATTCCCGGCTACGTCGCCGCCGCCGTCAGCCTGGCCAACGACTTGGATCGCCTAGCCGAACTGCGGGCCACCCTGCGCCAGCGGATGGCGACCTCGCCGCTGTGCGACGGACCACGGTTCGCCCGCGACTTCGAAGCCGTCATGCGCGGTATCTGGCAGACGTACTGCGCGGAAGGCCGGCAGGAAGAAACCGCTTAGAGAAAGCTGTAGGGATCGATGTCGACCGTCACCCGGGCGCCGCCCGGCACCTTGATGCCGGCCAGCCAGCGGCGGATGTAGGCCTGGAGGTTGGTGGTCTTTTCCGCCTTCACCAGGAAGCGCCGGCGGTGGCGGCCGCGCAGCAGGGCCAGCGGGGCGGGGGCCGGGCCCAGCACCTCGACGCCGCGCTCGCGGGGCACGGCGCGCGAAAGCTCGCGGGCAAGGGCATCGACCCTACTCTCGTCGGCGTCGGCCAGGATGAGGGCGGCCAGCCGGCCGAAGGGCGGCATGCCGGCGGCCCGCCTGGCGTCCGCCTCGGCGGCGAAGAAGCGGTCGCGCTCGCCGGCCGCCAGCGCAGCGATCACCGGATGACCCGGCACGTAGGTCTGCACCACCACGTGGCCGGGATCGACGCCGCGCCCGGCCCGACCGGCCACCTGGTAGAGAAGTTGATAGGTACGCTCGGCGGCGCGCAGATCGCCGCCCGACAGGCCGAGATCGGCATCGATGACGCCGACCAGGGTCAAAAGGGGGAAGTGGTAGCCCTTGGCGACGATCTGGGTGCCGATGATGACGTCGACCTCGTGCGCCTCAATGGCGCGGATCAGCGCCTCGGCGGCGCCGGGGCCGGTCAGTGTGTCGCTGGCCGCCACCGCCCGGCGCACCCCGGGGAAGAGGGCGTCCACCTCCTCGGCCAGACGCTCGACGCCGGGACCGCAGGCGACCAGGCTGTCCGGCGCCGCGCAGGACGGACAGGCGGCCGGCGCCGTGGCGAAATATCCACAGTGATGGCACTGCAGGCGGGGCGTGCCGTTGCGATAGCGGTGCTCGACCAGCCACGCGGTGCAGCGTGGGCACTGGAAGCGGTGCCCGCAGCGCCGGCACAGCGTCAAGGGCGCATAGCCGCGGCGGTTGAGGAACAGCATGACCTGGCCGTCGGCCGCCAGGGTGGCGGCCATGGCCTGGCGCAGGTCGGCCGACAGCCAGCGGTCGGCCGGCAGGTCCTGGGTGCGCATGTCGACCACCGAAACCGTGGGCAGGCTGGCCCCGGCATGGCGGTTGGGCAAATGAACGCCGCCATAGCGGCCGGCCTTGATGTTGGTCAGCGTCTCCAGCGACGGCGTCGCCGACACCGGTACCACCGGGATGTCGCCCAGGCGGGCCCGCACCACCGCCATGTCCCGCGCGTTGTAAACGACGCCGTCCTCCTGCTTGAAAGCGGCATCGTGCTCCTCGTCGATGACGATGAGGCCGAGCTCGGGATAGGGCAGGAAAAGGGCCGAGCGCGCGCCCACCACGACCCGCGCCTCGCCCATCGCCACCGCCCGCCAGGTGGTGCGCCGCCGCCCCGGAGAGAGTTCCGAGTGCCATTCGGCCGGGGCCGCTCCGAAGCGGGCCTTGAAGCGGGACAGCCACTGGGTGGTCAGCGCGATTTCGGGCAGCAGCACCAAGGCCTGGCGGCCGCAGGCCAGAGCCTCGGCCACCGCCTCGAAATAGACCTCGGTCTTGCCCGAGCCGGGCACCCCGTCCAGCACGGTCACCGAGAAGGCGCCCTCGGCGACGCGGCGGCGCAACTCCGCGGCGGCCGGCCCCTGGTCGGCCGACAGGTCGGGGCCGGCCGCCGCGGAGTTGCGC
>JACZKS010000053.1 GCA_014859895.1 Rhodospirillales bacterium | reverse complement strand
TTGATGGGGGAGGGCCGGGGCGGGGGTGAACCGCCGCCGCCAAGCTAGCGGGTCTGTTCCTTGGTCTTCAGGAAGCGCACGGCCGGCCAGTCCTTGGCGGTCTGATCCATGTGCCAGGCGTTGCGCGCCATGAACACCGGCTCGCCGTCGTGATCGTCGGCGATGGCCCCGGAATTGGCGTTGACGAACTTCTTGAGCGTCAGGGCGTCGTCGGTTTCCACCCAGCGGGCGGTATAAAGCGTGGTCGGTTCCATGCGCACCGGGATGTCGTATTCGGTGCGGATGCGATCGGCGATGACCTCGAACTGCAAGGCCCCGATGACGCCCAGAATCCAGTCGTTGCCGAGCCGGGGGCGGAACACGCGGGCCACCCCTTCCTCGGCCAGTTGCTGGAGCGAGCGGCCCAGGTGCTTGGCGCGCATCGGGTCCTCGGGGCGCACCGTGCGCAACAGCTCGGGCGCGAAGCTGGGGATGCCGGTGAAATGCAAGGCTTCCCCTTCGGTCAGCGCGTCGCCGATGCGCAGGCTCCCGTGGTTGGGAATGCCGATGATGTCACCCGCCCAGGCGTCGTCGGCGGTCTCGCGCTCGCGGGCCAGGAACAGCAGCGGATTGTGCAGGTTGAAGGCCTTGCCGGATCGCACGTGATGGAGCTTCATGCCGCGCTTCAAGTGCCCCGAGGACAGCCGGAAGAAGGCGATGCGGTCGCGGTGGTTGGGGTCCATGTTGGCCTGGATCTTGAACACGAAGCCGGCCACCTTGTCCTCGGTCGGATCGATCAGGCGCTCCTCGGTGGCGCGGGGTACCGGCGGCGGGGCGATGCGGACCAGCCCCTTCAGCAGCTCGCGTACCCCGAAGTTGTTGATGGCGCTGCCGAAATAGACCGGGCTCAGGTGTCCCTCGCGATAGGATTGCAGGTCGAACGGCCGGCACAGGCCCTTCACCATCGGCACGTCTTCGCGCAGCTTGGCGACCGCGTGGTCGGGCAGCAGGGCGTCGAGCTTGCTGTCGGTCAATCCCGAGCACTGCTCGTAACGGCCCGAATCGTCGCCGTCGATGCCGGCGGTCTGGCCCTTGCCCAGCAGCAGCAGGCCGTCGTCCAGGATGTCGTAACAGCCGAGGAAATGGCGGCCCATGCCGATCGGCCAGCTGGCCGGGGTGACGTCGAGCGCCAGGGTCTGCTCGATGTCCTCCAGAAGCTCGAAGGGGTCGCGGCCTTCCCTGTCCATCTTGTTGATGAAGGTGATGATCGGGATGTCGCGCAGCCGGCACACCTCGAAGAGTTTTCGGGTCTGCGCCTCGATGCCCTTGGCGGCGTCGATCACCATGACCGCTGAATCGACGGCGGTCAGCGTGCGGTAGGTGTCCTCGCTGAAGTCCTGGTGGCCTGGGGTATCCAACAGGTTGAAGGTGCAGCCCTCGTACTCGTAGGTCATCACCGAGGAGGCCACCGAGATGCCGCGCTCGGCCTCGACCTTCATCCAGTCCGAGCGCGTGTTGCGCGCCTTGCCGCGCGCCTTCACCGCGCCGGCCAGCTGGATGGCGCCCCCGAACAGCAACAGCTTCTCGGTGAGCGTGGTCTTGCCGGCGTCGGGGTGCGAAATGATCGCAAACGTGCGCCGCTTGATGATTTCGCCGGTAGGAAGGGTCATGGAAGTCCGGTCGGTCCTTCAAAGAGGCGACCCCATACGCCGAATGGGCGCCGAGGTCAATGTTTCGGCGCTCTGGCGGGCACCCCCACCCCAACCCTCCCCCATCGAGGGGGAGGGAGAAGAAGC
>JACZKS010000052.1 GCA_014859895.1 Rhodospirillales bacterium | reverse complement strand
TACTGGGCGCCCAGCGCGTTGATCTTCTTGGCGAACTCCTTGGTCTCGACCGGCGCGATCGAGCTCATGTCGACGACGATCTTGCCCTTGAGATCGGCCTCGGCCACCCCGTTCTCGCCAAAAAGCACCGCTGCCACATGCTGCGTGTCCGGAACCATGACGATGATCACGTCACCGAAGGCGGCCGCTTCCTTCGACGAACCAACCTTCCTCACTCCCTTGTCCAGAACCTCCTGGCGGATGGTCCCCACGTCGTACACGGCAACCTCATGCCCGCCGTCGATCAGGTGCATCGCCATCGGCGCACCCATGATCCCCACACCAATGAAACCGATCTTCATGGTCTTACTTTCCTCCATATCTAGAAACATTGGTTCGGCTTCAACACCCCATAGCGTCAGTGTGAGGCATGTCGTCGCCCATTGTGCGTGTGCGGCCTAGCGCACAAGACAGGGGCGCTTGTTGTCGAACGCCCAACCTGGAATGAGAAACTGCATGGCGGCGGCATCGTCGCGCGCCCCCAGGCCGTGCTCCTTGTAAAGGGCGTGGGCCGCCTCGATCTCGGCCATATCGATCTCGATGCCAAGGCCGGGCCGCTCGGGCAGAGCGATCATGCCGCCCTTGATTTTCAGCGGTTCGCGGGTCAGGTGCTGGCCGTCCTGCCAGATCCAGTGGGTGTCGATGGCCGTGATGGCGCCCGGCGCCGCAGCGGCCGTCTGGGTGATCATGGCGAGCGAAATGTCGAAGTGGTTGTTCGAATGCGAGCCCCAGGTCAGGCCCCATTCGTGGCACATTTGGGCCACCCGGGTTGCCCCCTGCATCGTCCAGAAATGCGGGTCGGCCAGTGGTATGTCGACCGCTTGCAGCATCACCGCGTGTCCCATCTGGCGCCAATCGGTGGCGATCATATTGGTGGCGGTGGGCAGGCCGGTGGCCCGCCGGAATTCGGCCATCACCTCGCGGCCTGAATAGCCGGCCTCGGCGCCGCACGGATCCTCGGCATAGGCCAGGATGTGGTTCTGGCCGCGGCAGAGCGCTATGGCTTCCTTCAAGGACCAGGCGCCGTTGGGGTCAATGGTGATGCGCGCCTCGGGGAAGCGCGCCGCCAGGGCGGCCACGGCTTCCATCTCCTGCTCGCCCGCCAGCACGCCGCCCTTCAGCTTGAAGTCGCGGAATCCATAGAGGGCTTCGGCTGCCTCGGCCAGACGGACGACAGATTGAGCGTTCAGCGCCTCCTCGTTGCGCAGCCTGAACCAAGCGTCCTTGGCTTTGGGTTCGCGGCGATAGGGCAGCGTGGTCTTGCCTGGATCGCCGACGTAGAACAGGTAGCCCAGCATCTTGACGGCGTCGCGTTGCTGACCCTCGCCCAACAACGCGGCGACGGGAACGCCCAGGAACTGACCCAGCAAGTCCAGCAGGGCCGACTCGACGGCGGTGACGGCATGGATGGCGACGCGCAGGTCGAAGGTCTGAAACCCGCGTCCAGCAGCGTCGCGCTCGCCGAATTGGCGGCGCATGGCGTTCAGCACCCGGTTGAAGTCACCGATCGAGGCGCCGACGACAAGGGCCACGGAATCTTCCAGCGTGGCGCGGATGCGCTCACCCCCCGGCACCTCGCCGACCCCGACATGGCCGGCGTTGTCGGTGAGGATGACCACGTTGCGCGTGAAGAAGGGGCCGTGAGCGCCGCTGAGGTTGAGCAGCATGCTGTCGCGGCCGGCCACCGGCACCACCCGCATCTCGGTCACCACCGGGGTGCCGCCCGTTGTTGCTGAGCGCGTCAAGGCGCCATCCTCCCTATCCTGTCGTTCCCGAAGGCCGTCGTTCGTCCGGCCAGAATCCTTGCGCAGAAGCAATTCGTGCGCGGTGTATTGTTAGCGCAACCATCACCCGAGGTCAACCCGATGCCGTTTGGACCCTCAGCTGATAGTTGGGATAAACCACAGGATTTGACAGCCCTTGACGCGGTTGACAGAAAACTACTGAAAGCGCTAACATCGCATCGTATTGTGCAATTCGACAAGGTCCTCGCAACCGAAGGGCCGGCTTGTTTGGGATGGAAAGCGTCGGGGGCGGGCAATGTTGCCGGCCTTGCGACGAGCATGTGCCATCAACGACAGGCCGGGAGATCTTCAACCTTGGGAGAATGGGAGAAAGCAGCAATGAAGAAGTTGACGCTGGGCGTATGTCTGGCCCTCGGTGGGCTGATCGGCGCGACGACCGCCGGCATGGCCGCCGACAAGATGATCGAAGGCAACCTTCGGGTTGTGATTGGCTCCAACGCGACGAGCGGCGACACCTACCAGGTTTCCGCCATCGTCACCGAAGCGCTGGGCAAGAAGCTGGGCGTCGACGCCAAGGTCGACGCGGTGGGACCGTCGGCCGCCTTCAAGGCACTGGCCCGCGTGACGGACGGCACCACCATCATGATCTTCCATGACCAGTCGTACCTGGGGTATCTGTACGGCATCAAGGGCTACGACGACATCTTCGCCGACTACATGGTCGGCCCGACGCTGGCCATCAATCCGGGCAACGGCTACCTGGTGCCCAAGAAGTCCCCCTACAAGACACTGGAAGACGCCATCGTCGCGGCCGGCAAAGGCACCAAGGTGCGCGTCGCCATCCAGCCCGGCGGCGTTTCCGAGATCGGCTTCAGCGCGCTCAAGAACGCGGTGAAGCTGCGCTTCCCCGGCCAGGAAGGCAACATGGTGGCGGTCAACACCGGCTCGCAGGCCGACAAGGACCAACTGCTATTCGACGGCCAGGCCGACATCATCAACGGCTCGGTGCAAGCGAACGAGCAGTACACCCGCCTTCCCGCCGAAGACCAGAAGGCCATGAGCTTTGTCTGGCTGACGGCCAGCCACAAGGCGATCGCCGAGGCCCGGGCCGAAGGGTTCGGCAAGACCAGCCGCGACGAGCTCTTGAAGTTCGTCGAGCCCAACGTCAACGTCACCCAGGACGGCAAGAAAAACTTCGTGTTCGATAAAGACTTCTTCATCATCTACAACAAGAACATGAAGCCTGAACTGGTCGCCTATTTCGACAAGGCTCTGCAGGAAATCTATGCCGAGGGCAAGATCGCGACCGCCGAGAAGGCCGCCTTCTTTACCCCGAACTTCCTGCCGACGGCCGAGGCCCAGCCCTACCTCAAGAACAAGATGAACGACTACGGCACCATCATCAAAGCCATCCGCCAGTAGTCGGAAAAAGCGGCGCCGGGTTCCGCCCGGCGCCGCATTTGCCTAGCCGAGAGGGTATGAGTTCCCATGGGAAGCGGATTCACCCAGCTTTTCGACGTCCACATCGAGTTTTCCCAATCCCACCTTGTTTTCCCGGCAATCGTCGGATGGGTCCTGGTCGTGCTGTTCGGGGCCATCGTGGTCGTCTATGGCCCCGGCCTGGTGCGGGAATTCCGCAGCGGCAAGCGCAGCCTGGCGCTCGGGGGCGGCGATTTCGACAAATTCAGGTTCCTGGCCACCATCGCGCTGACGATCGCCTACTTCCAGTCGATGGAGGTGGTCGGCGGTTTCTTCCCGAATAAGGGGTTCGGGTTCCTGATCATGTCGATCCCGGTCATGTTCCTGTTCTCGCTTCTTTTTGTGCATGGGCTGACGGCGAGGAAGCTCGTGGTCATCGGGCTCAACGCGGTGATCCTGCCGAGCGTGGCCTGGTACGTGCTCAAGGAACTGTTCAGGGTCTCGCTGCCGTAACCGCCGGGACCGAAGGAGCCTGCCCGTGGACATTCTCTCGCTGCTCACCCCGATCTATTTCGTGCTGGTCTTCGTCGGCATCGTCGTCGGCATCATCTTCGGCTCCATTCCGGGCCTGACGGCCACCATGGCCATCGCCGTGTGCCTGCCCTTGACTTACGGGCTCAACCTCAACATGAGCCTGGCCCTACTGCTGGGGCTCTACGTCGGCGGTATTTCGGGCGGCTTGGTTCCGGCCATCCTGCTCAAGATCCCCGGCACGCCGTCCTCGATCGCCACGACGTTCGACGGCCACCCCATGCACCAGAAGGGCGAGGGCGAGCTGGCGCTTCGCACCGGCATCGTCGCCTCGCTGTTCGGCGGCGTGTTCAGCGCCGCCGTGCTGTTCTTCTTCGCCCCGGCGCTGGCCGACATGGCGATCAAGTTTTCCTATGTCGAGAAGTTCCTCATCATCTTTTTCGCGCTGACCGTCATCGCGTCACTCTCCAAGCGCGTACTGGTCGGCCTGTTCAGCGGCGCGCTGGGGGTCTGGATCAGCCTGATCGGCACCTACGACACTACGGTCGGCGGCAACGGCGACACCCGCCTGATGTTCGATTTCATGGAGCCCTACCTGGCGGACGGCTTCTCGCTGTTGCCCGTGCTGATCGGTGTGTTCGGCCTCTCCACCATCCTGCAGGAAGCGGCGCAGGGGGTGAAGGGGGGCGGCCTCGCCGGCATGGCGCTCAGTCACCGGACGCGCTTCTCGCTTCGCGTCTTCAAGGGCCAGATGGTCAACCTCATCCGCTCCTCCTCGATCGGCACTTTCGTCGGCATCCTGCCGGGCATCGGTGGCAGTGCCGCCTCGGTGCTGGCCTACACCCAGCAGAAGAACTTCTCGAAGGAGCCGGCGAAGATGGGGACAGGCGTGCCCGAGGGGATCATCGCCTCGGAATCCTCGAACAACGGGCTGACCGGCGGCGCCCTCATCCCGCTGTTGTCGCTCGGCATTCCCGGCGACAGCACGACGGCGGTGATGATCGCCGCCTTCACGCTGCAGGGCGTCCAGGTGGGGCCGCTGTTCATCGGCGAGAACCCGCAGACCTGGGACATGATCATCGTCAGCCTGCTGGTCGCCAACCTGTTCATGTTCGTGGTGATGTTTTTCGCCATCAAGTACATCATCAAGGTCATCATGGTCCCCAAGCACATTCTCTATCCGGGGATCATCGTGATGTGCGTGATCGGCGCCTACGCCATCAACAGCGGCATCATGTTCGACGTCTGGACGTTGCTGCTGTTCGGCCTGTTCGGCTATATCGCCGAGAAGCTGGGCCTGGAAATCGCCCCCTTCATCATGGGCTTCATCCTCGGCCGTTCGGCCGAGCTCTACTTCGTCAAAAGCCTGGAATCCTTCGGCAACCTGACCATCTTCTTCACCAAGAGCCCGATCGCCATGCTGCTGTGGGTCCTGATCGCGTTGTCCATCGGCTACTCCTTCTATTCGGTGATGAAAACGAACCACCAGGCCAAGGGAGCCAACGGCGGATGACCGGCACCGCCGAACGCGCCCCCGTCATCCGGGTTGGCGATAAGGACAACGTTGCCATCGCCGTCGCGCCCGGCGGCCTGCCGGCCGGAACCCGGTTGGACGACGGCACGGTGCTGACCGAGAATGTGCCGTTCGGCCACAAGGTGGCGCTTGGCGACATCGAGGCTGGCCAGCCGATCGTTCGCTACGGGGAAGTCATCGGCACCGCGGCCGGCCCCATCCGCTGTGGCGGCTGGATTCGGGAATCCGCGGTCCGCCTGCCCGAGCCGCCGGCCCTGAGCGAACTGCCGCTGGCCACCCGTCCGGCGCCGGCCACCGAGCCGCTCGAAGGCTACACCTTCGAGGGCTATCGCAACGCCGACGGCACGGTCGGCACCAAGAATGTGCTGGCCATCGCCACCAGCGTCCAATGCGTAGCCGGCGTGGCCGACCACGTGGCCGGCCGCATCCGGCGCGAGCTGTTGCCCCGCTATCCCAACGTCGACGACGTGGTGGCGCTCAACCATACCTACGGCTGCGGCGTCGCCATCAACGCGCCGGCCGCCGTGGTGCCCATCCGCACGCTCCAGAACCTGGTGCGCAACCCCAACTTCGGCGGCGAGGTTATGGTCATCGGCTTGGGGTGCGAAAAGCTTCTGCCGCAAACCTTAATGCCCGCGGAGGCCGAGGGCGGCAGCCTGCTCAGTCTGCAGGACCCCGCCTTCACCGGCTTCGGGGCCATGGTCGATGGCATTATGGAAACGGCCGAGCGGCACCTCGAACGGCTGAACGGCCGCCGGCGCCAGACCTGCCCGGCCGCCGATCTGGTGGTCGGCGTGCAGTGCGGCGGCAGCGACGCCTTCTCGGGGGTGACCGCCAATCCCGCCGTCGGCTTCGCCGCCGACCTCATCGTCAGGGCCGGGGGCAGCGTGATGTTCTCGGAAGTCACCGAGGTGCGCGACGCCATCCATTTACTGACGCCCCGCGCCGCCGATGCCGAGGTCGGCCGCGCCCTGCTGCGCGAGATGGCCTGGTACGACGACTACCTGCAACTGGGCGGGGCCGACCGCAGCGCCAATCCATCGCCGGGAAACAAGACGGGCGGCCTTTCCAACGTCGTCGAGAAGGCCCTGGGCTCGATCGTCAAGTCCGGGACCAGCCCGATCGTCGACGTGCTGGCGCCCGGCGAGCGTATCCGCCGTCGCGGCCTGACCTTTGCCGCGACGCCGGCCAGCGACTTCATTTGCGGTACCCTGCAACTGGCCTCGGGCATGACGCTCCAGGTCTTCACCACTGGGCGCGGCACGCCCTACGGCTTGGCCATGGCGCCGGTCATCAAGGTCGCCACCAATTCGGTCCTGGCCACGCGCTGGCACGACCTGATGGACCTCGACGCCGGGCGCATCGCCACCGGCGAGGCCAGCATCGCCGACGTGGGGTGGGAGTTGTTCCACTTGATCCTCGACGTCGCCAGCGGCCGCAAGCAGGCGGCAGCGGACAAGCTCGGCCTGCACAATGCCCTGGTCCTCTTCAATCCGGCGCCGGTGACGTGAGAGGGACCGGATGGACGATGGACAAGGCGATGCCGAAGCCCGTAGATACACGGCATTGATGTCGTGGAGAGCCTGAAGTGTCCGAACCGTCCGTCCCCCCTCGCCCCGAGGCAACCCGCAAGCGGCCCGGCGGGAAGCGCGGTACGTCGCGGCTGAGCCGCCACAGCGTAACGCTCGAAAGCGTCGCCCACGTGGCCGGCGTTTCGGCCATCACCGTCTCGCGGGCCCTCAACCATCCCGACCAGGTCGCGGCACAGACGCTGGAGCGGATCAACCAGGCGATCGCGCAGACCGGTTACGTTCCCAACCTGTTGGCCGGCGGGCTCGCGTCCAATCGCAGCCGCTTGGTCGCCGCCATCGTTCCCTCTATCGCCAACCTGGTCTATGCCGAAACCATCCGGTACTTCAGCGAGCACATCCGCAGCGCCGGCTATCAGGTTCTGCTGGGGGAATCGGGCTACGCCCAGGACGCCGAGGAGCAGCTGGTTTCGGCCATCCTCAGCCGTCGGCCCGACGCCGTCTTCCTGACCGGCATCAATCATTCCGCCGACTGTCGGCGGCGGCTGCTGGCGGCGCGCATTCCAATCGTCGAAACGTGGGATTTTACGCCGACGCCGCTCGATATCGTCGTCGGCTTTTCCCATGAAGAGGTGGCGCAGGCCGTCGCTGAATACCTGTATGACAAGGGATACCGGAAATTCGGTATCGTTTCCGCCGACGACCCCCGGGCCCTCCTCCGCTATCGCAGCTTCAAGGCGGCGCTGGCCCGACGCGGTATCGCGGACGTCCCCGCGGGCATCGTCCCTGCCGTTTCCAGCCTCCAGCGCGGGCGCCACGGGCTTGCCATATTGCTTTCCGAGGGATTCAAGAACGGCGTCGTCTTCTGCAGTTCCGACACGATTGCCCATGGTGTGCTGGCCGAGGCCCAGTGCCGTGGGCTTTCGGTGCCGAAGGACCTTGCCGTCTTCGGTTTCGGCGACCAGGATTTCGCCGCCCACACCTATCCCGCCCTGACCACCGTCCGCATTGACAGGCCATTGATGGGAAAAAAGGCGGCCGATGCCTTGTTGGCCAAGCTCCAGGATCGACCGGCGACGGAGAATGTCGTGAACGTGGGATTCCAGATTATCCCGCGGGAAACGGCTTGACGCGTTTTGAACGGAGCGAGGCAACCGGGCGCCCAATGTGCATCGAGACGGGGCTCGGACGAGGAGGGAATTTCCTGATCGCCATGGCGCGCCGACATACCGCCGGTAAGGCCGTGAAGTCGGTTGGCGAAGATCGCGGCGCCGCGTTCGCCCTTGCCGCGGGTTGCCGTCGGATCACGCTGGATCGCCGACGGTCGATCGCTCCTCAGATCGCCGGCGTGCTGCGGGCGATGATCGTCGAACTCACGCTCGAACCCGGTTCGGCCATCGCGAAGGATGCCGTCGCCCGGGCCTTCGGCGTCAGTTCGATGCCGGTTCGCAAGCGGGATGCGGAGGCCGCAGAAATTTGTCTGCGCAGGCACCTGTCGGACACTCTCCCGTTTGCTGACGCCATCAAGGAGAAGTATCCCAGCTACTTCTGAGCCGCTGAGGTCTGCCCAGGCTTAGAACCGTGGCAGCGCGCCCTTCCAGTTCGGGTCGTACTTGCGCATTTCCTTGACGTCGTCGCGATCGAGGTCCTCGCAGGCCAGGTACTGGCGGTGCAGCCGCGTCAGCGCATCGCGGTCGAGGTCTACGCCGAGGCCGGGCTTGGTCGGCACCGGCAGGGCGCCGTCGATGAACTTCAGCTTGCCTCCAGCGATCACTTCGTCCTGCTGCCATGGGTAGTGGGTGTCGCAGGCGTAGGTCAGGTTGGTGCAGGCGGCGGCGACGTGGGCCATGGCGACCAGACTGATGCCAAGGTGGGAATTGGAGTGCATGGACAATCCAAGTTTCCAGATCGAGCAGATCTTGGCCAGCGCCTGGGTGGCGCGCATGCCGCCCCAGTAGTGGTGGTCGGAAAGGATCACCTGGACTGACCCGTGGCGCACGGACTCGGCCAAGTCCTGGAAGCTGACGACGACCATGTTGGTGGCGATCGGCATCGAGATGGAGTGCGCAACATCGGCGCTCTCGGCGAATCCGAGCACCGGGTCTTCGAGGTATTCGAGCACGCCCTCGAGTTCGTGCGCCGCGGCGATCGCCGTCTTTACCGTCCATCCGCCGTTGGGATCGAGGCGCAACGGATGGTCCGGGAAGGCCTTCTTGAGTTGCCGCATGGTTTCGATTTCGACCGCCGGCTCGTAGACCCCGCCTTTCAGTTTGAGCGACTTGAAGCCGTACTCGGCGACGAACGCCTTGGCTTGGCGGACCACGGCCTCCGGCGTTTCGGCGGCGCCGTAGGGATCGTCGTGGGCGGCGCCGATGTGGCGTGCCTTCTTGTAGAACAGGTAGGCGCTAAACGGTACCGCGTCGCGGACCCGCCCGCCCAGGACCTCGGCCACCGGCAGCCCCAGGAGTTTGCCCTGGAGGTCGAGACAGGCGGTTTCGTAGGCCGCAAACGCAATGGCCTTGGCCCGCTCGGGAATGGTGCCCGGGGCCAGGATGCTGCCGTCCTTCACCTTCATGCCGGCCAGCCCGCGCTCGACCCGGGCTTCCAGATCGTTGAGGCAGAACGGGTCGAGGCCCGCCAGCAGTTCGCTGACCCGGTTGAGCCCGTTCAAGGTGTTGCTGTCGCCGTAGGTCTCGGCCAGCCCGACCAGGCCGTTGTCGGCCGTCACCTCGATGATCGAGCGCAGGGCGTACGGCTGGTGGATGCCCAGCACGTTGAGCAGCGGTGGGTCCTGGATGGCGATCGGCGTGACGGTGATCTTCTCGATTTTCAAGGGCGTATCCTCCGGGGCGGCGGTTTTGGCCGCCGGCTTCAAAACTTGCCGTATTTCTCCTGGACGTCGAGCGGGCTGTTGCCGGCAGCCACTTCGGCTCGGCTCAACGCTTCGCTGGCCGCCTTTTTCTCGGCTCTCTCCAAGGTCTCCAGGGTCAGCGCCTTGGGGACGATGACGACGCCGTCGTTGTCACCGACCACGAAGTCGCCGGGTTCGACCAGAAGGTGGCCGTCCATGCCGCGCACGAAGATCGGAACCTGATAGTCGGTCACCATGTAGCGCCCGAAACTCTGGGCCGGACTGCGGTACCGGCAGAAGGTCGGAAAACCCATCTCGATCAGCCAGTTCGAATCGCGGGTCGAGCCGTCCAGCACGGCGCCGCGGCAGCCGGCCACGAAGGCCGCCGTCGCGTTGATCTCGCCGAAGTGGCCGACGTCGGCGTTGCCCCCCGAATTGCGGATCTGGATGCACCCCTCGGTCATGCTTTTCACCATGCCCAAACGGGTATCGACCGCGGCCATGCTGGGCGTGGTGGTCGCCTGCACGGTGAAGGCGGGGCCGGCCACCTTCATGGAAGGGGTCAGCGGATAGATCCCGGGTTCCATCGTCCGCCCCGGGTGCCCCAACTCGGCCAGCACGTCGTAGACCTGGCCGGTGGACAGCTTGAGATAGCGTTCCCTGACACTGGCGACGTCGAAATCGAACGCCGGCTTGCGGATCGGATAGTCGGTCATGACGCCTGGCGGTCCTCTTGGTGCGTTTCGAAGTATTGCGGATAGCGCGTCTTGAGGCCTTCGGCCCGTCCTAGGGTGCCGGCTAGATGGGCCCGGACCGCCGCCTCGGCCTTAGCGGCGCTGCCTTCGATCAGGGCCGCCAGGATCGCCTGGTGGTCGCTGAGCACAGCTTCCACCTTTCCCCGTGACGGCAGATCGAGGTGGCGCAGCCGGTCAATGTGCGAGCGCCTTGCCATCACCACCGACCATAGCCCGCCGACCCCGGCCAGCCGGCAAAGGCTGGCGTGGAATTCGTTGTCGCAGGCGGCAAAGCCGGAGAGGTCGCCCTGGGAGGCATAGAAATCCTGGCGTTTTAGGATCGCCGCGACGCCGGTCGCCTCGGCGTCGAAGGTATTGGCGTTGGCGATCGTGCGCACGACCTCGACCTCGATGCAGACACGCAGGAACTGGGCTTCCGCCGCGTGGCGGATGTCGATCGCCGACACCACCGTGCGCGAGCGCGGCACGATTTCGACCAAGCCGTCCGCTTCCAGCTTGAGCAACGCCTCGCGAACGGGCGATTGGCTGACCCCGAGAGCTTCGGCGACGTCGGCCTTGGCGATGAATTGCCCCGGCCGCCAGGTCAGATCGATGATGTGCGATCGCATGGCCGCATACACCTGCGGCACCATGGGTTGGCGTAGGTTGATCTTGGTGAACGTCGAACACCCGACGTAGCTGTCCACTCGGCAGTCCATGGCTAGATTACGCGGCTCCATGAAGAATCACCTTTACAATGATATTCTGATATTTCAGAATATCAATATCAAATTGGGTTTTGATCGGTCATGCGATCTGGGGTCATAAAAGGAGGTGGATCATGAAAAAGTCCCTGAGTGTCAGCCTGCTTGCTTCAGTCCTTTCGCTGGTTACCGCTTCCGCCATGTCGGCGGACGCCACGGCTTGGCCAGCCAAGACGGTTCAGGTCATCGTGCCGGCTGGGGCGGGCGGCGACACCGATTTCAACGCGCGCACGATGGCCAAGTACTTCGAGAAACTCACCGGCAAGTCGATGGTCATCACCAATATGGGCGGCGGCGGCGGCACCATCGCGACCTCCCATGTGAAGAACGCGGCGCCCGACGGCAGCGTCATGCTATTCGGCCACACCGGCCAGTTGATCGTCAATGAAGTCGCCGGCCTCGCCGACTACGGCTTCGCCGCTTTCGACGTCGCCTGTATCGCCGGGGTCGACAAGGGTACCGTCTTTGTGTCCGGCAAGAAGTCCGGCATCAAGAGCATCGCCGATCTCGTGGCGAAGGCGAAGGCCCAGCCCGGCACCGTCATCTACGGCACGGAACTCGGCGGCTACTCCCATCTGCAGGGCCTCATCTTCCAGAACCTCGCTGGGGTCAAGCTGAAGATCGTCGACACCGGCTCCGCCTCCGAGAAAGTCACGTCGCTGCTGGGCGGTCGCATCGACCTGGGTGCCATCACCTTCGGCGCCGTGAAGGACTACGCGACCACCGGCGATATGGGCATCGTCGCCCAGTTCAATGGCGAGCGTAACCCGCTGCTCGGCAACATCCCGACCTTCAAGGAGCAGGGCGTCAACTTCATCATGGAGAAGCCCTACATCATTGCCTTCCCCAAGGGCACCGATGCGGCGATCGTCGGCAAGATGGCTGACCTGATGAAACAGATCACCGAGCAGCCCGCCTATGCGAAGGATCTGGAACAGGGCTTCAAACAGCCTGTGACCTACTATGGCACGAAGGAGGCGATCGCCCTTCTCCAGGCGACGCGGACCGACTTCATGCAATACAAGGACCTTCTGCGCCAGAAGAAGTGAGCGGATTGGGGAGGCTGGACCAGCGACGCGGCAACGTGTGCCGCAACATGCCGTCGAGAACCGATTATGGGTAATGCCAAGAAACGGGAATTCGCCCTCGGCCTGGTAATGCTGTGTGCCGGCCTCCTCTTGCTCCTGTTGACCTTCAACCTGCCGCGCAAGGGGTTCGTCGATGCCGCCTTCGTGCCTTATGTGCTCGGCTTCGCCATGTGCGTCCTGGGAGCCGTGCAGTTGGCTGCGGCCAAACACATGGCTGTGGCAACAGCCGACGCGGGCGGGACGGCTGGCGGAACGGAAGCCGGGCGGCGGATCGACTACGCGACCGTGCTCAGGACCGTCGGGCTCATCATCGGCTATGTCGCACTGATCGACTATGTCGGCTTTCCCATCATGACCGCCCTGTACCTGTATGCCCAGTTTCTGGTGCTGACGCCGAGCGGGGACAAGACCCGTCATCTCCTCTACGGCACGATCGCGATCGTCGCTGCGGCCGCGATCCATATCACCTTCCGGTTCGGCTTCGATCTGATGCTGCCGACCGGACTGCTGGACTGACGGGGTCATCGATGTTGGAGCTGTTTCAGCAGGGCCTCATGGCCATTTTCACGGTCCAGATCTTCGGGCTGGTGGTCATGGGGGTGGCGGTCGGCATCGTCTTCGGTGCGGTCCCCGGCCTCACCGCCGTCATGGCAGTCGCGCTATGCCTGCCGATGACCTACGGGATGGGCGCCGAGGCCGGTATCGCGCTGCTGGTCGCCCTTTACATCGGCGCTACCTCGGGCGGCCTCATCTCGGCCATCCTGCTCAAGATCCCGGGCACCCCGGCCTCGATCGCCACCACCTTTGACGGCGGCCCGATGATGGAAAAGGGCGAAGGGGCCAAGGCCCTTGGCGTCGCCATCGTGTTCTCGTTCTTGGGCACCATCGTCAGCATCGCGGCGCTGATCTTCATCGCCCCGTGGCTGGCCCGGGCGGCCTTGAGCTTCGGTCCCCACGAGTACTTCTCCATTGCCATCTTTGCGCTGACGCTGATCGCCACACTGTCGACCGGTTCGATGGTCAAGGGCCTGTTCTCGGGCGTTGCCGGCTTCGCCTTCGCTACCGTCGGCATCGCGCCGGTAGACGCCATCCGCCGCTTCACCTTCGGCCAGACCGAGCTCAACAGCGGTTTCGAGATCTTGACCGTGCTGGTCGGCGTGTTCGCCATCTCGGAAATCATCGGAGTCGCCGAATCGGTCCGCCACGAGCGGGGCGTCGTCGCCGGCGCGGTGAACTTGAAGGCGATCAAAGGCTTCGGTTTCTCGTGGCGGGAATTTTTCGGGCAGATCCCGAATGCGACCCGTTCCTCGGTGATCGGCATCGGGGTGGGCATCCTGCCCGGCATCGGCGCCGCCACCTCGAACATGATCTCCTACATCGTCGCGAAGAAGCGGTCCCGGCACCCGGAAAAGTTCGGCACCGGAATCATCGACGGGCTGGTCGCCTCGGAGACCGCCAACAATGCCGGCATCGGCGGCGCCATGATCCCCCTGCTCACGCTGGGCATCCCGGGTGACGGGGTGACGGCGATCATGCTGGGAGGCTTCCTGGTCCACGGCATCCAGCCGGGGCCGATGCTGTTCGTCAGCCAGGGACCGCTCGTCTATACGATCTTCGCGGCCCTGGTTGTCGCGACGGTGGTGATGCTGGTCCTCGAATTCTACGGCTTGCGCATATTCATCCGGTTGCTCGCCATTCCCAAGCACATCCTGCTGCCGATCATCCTGGTGCTCTGCGTCGTTGGCGCATTCGGACTGAGCAGCCGGCTGTTCGACGTATGGACGATCCTGCTGTTCGGCCTGATCGGCTACGGCTTCGTCAAACTGAAGGTTCCGGCCGGGCCGTTCATCCTGGGCTTCATCCTGGGACCGATGGCCGAAACCAATCTGCGCCGCGGACTGATGCTTTCCGACGGCGACTTCTCCGGTTTCCTGACGAACCCGATTTCCGGGGTCTTCCTGTCCCTGGCGATCCTGTCGGTCGTCTGGCACTCCGTCCAGGCGCTACGCGCCAAACGGGTCAGGGCGCGCAGGTCCGCCATTTGAACCTACAACGGGCGTCCACTTCGGAGACTGCCGATCCCAATCCTTGATTGGACTCCGGTGATTTTTGGGCGAAATTACAGGGCCCTGGGTCGGCCGTCGGTTTCCGGACGAAAAACACCGGCCAACCTTTTCAAGAATCCAACAAGCAAGAGGAACATCATGGACAACGCCGTTGTCATCAATCCGCCGATAAACCGCTTCAAGCAGGCTATTGCCGCGGGTGACATCCAGATCGGGCTGTGGAGCTCGCTGGTCAGCAATATCGTCACCGAGATGATCGGCGCCGTGGGGTTCGACTGGTTGGTCCTGGATGCCGAACATGCGCCCAATGACCTCGCCACGTTGATCCCACAGCTTCAGGCCCTGCGCGGCAGCCATAGCGAGCCGGTGGTCCGCACGCCGTGGAATGACCCGGTGTTGATCAAACGGTTCATGGATATCGGTTTCCGCACCATTTTGTTCCCTTACGTGCAGAACGAAGACGAGGCCGCCGCCGCCGTCGCGGCGACCCGCTATCCGCCCGAGGGCATCCGGGGCGTCGCCACGGTACATCGGGCATGCAGCTACGGGGCGGAGGCCGGCTACGCCAAGACCGCCAATGATCGGGCCTGCGTGCTCGTACAGGTGGAAACCGCCGCCGCCGCCGAACGGCTCGAGAAAATCTGCGCCGTGAAGAACCTCGACGGCGTCTTCATCGGGCCGGCGGATCTGGCTGCCAGCATGGGCCACCTCGGCAATCCGGGGCATGACGAAGTCCAGAGCCTGATGAAGCGCTGCGTCGAAACCTGCAAGGCCAAGGGCATCCCCATCGGCACCCTGGCGCCGGTGACGGCCGACGCCAAGAAGTATCTCGAATGGGGCTATACCTTCGTGGCCGTTGGGGCCGACATCGGCCTCCTGCGTGCCGCCGCGAATGCCAAGTTGGCGGAATACAAGAGCCACTGACCCAGGGGCATGAAGGAACGGCGGAGGACCGCAATGGTGTTCCCATTCGGTATCTCCGCCTTTTCTTGCTCTTCATTTATCGACATGACGGCCCAGCAGCAGGTGCCGTGTGAGGTCCGGATTGGGCGGAAGCGGCCGGTTTGATTTTCCGGCGAGGATCGACCAAAGAGGACGCTTCCGGGCGAAATGTCTGAACACCCGCTGATTCCTGAGCTTTGCGGACGCCGCCGAAAAGTTGGAGGCTCGGCGGGGTCCAGCCTTGCGGGCGACTCAGGCCGACCGGCGTATGTTGAAGGAACCGACGAGCGAGCGCTGCACCACGATGAAGAGAAACAGCAGGACGCCGCTGGCGATCATGATCCACGCGCCGTTCAGCGAACCGTTGAAGATGATCAGGGTGGCTATAAGGCCCAGGATCATGCCGCCGAAGAGGGTGCCGGCGACCATCCCGACACCGCCTGTCAAAAGCGTGCCGCCCAGCACCACCGCGGCGATGGCGTTGAGCTCGTTGCCGGTTCCCGCCAGGGGATAGCCCGAGGACGTGTAGAGTGCGTAGATGACGCCGCCCAGCGCGCTGTAGAACCCACCCAGCGCATAAATCATCACCGTCGTGCGCCGTATCGGCACTCCCATGAGGATCGCCGAGGTGCGGTCGCCGCCGATGGCATAGACGTTGGTGCCGAAGCGCGTGAAGTGGGCAATCACGATGGCAATGACCAGAACCACCAGCATGACGATGGCCGAACTGGCCAGGAAACCGCCGTCCGGAAGCGGAATGCTGACGTCCGCGAACACGCCGACGAACGGATGGCGGATCGGCACGGAATCCAGGCTGACCATGAAGCAGGCGCCGCGCAGCATGAACAGGCCAGCCAGCGTCACAATGAACGCCTGGATGCCGCAGAAGTCGATGATGAATCCCTGGCAGGCGCCGAACAGCACGCCGAACGCCAGCAGCACCACGGCCGAGGCCAGCGGATGCCAACCTAATGAATCGAGATGCGCCATGGTGACGCCGACAAAGCCGATCATCGAGCCAATGGAAAGGTCGATGCCGCCTGAAAGGATCACGAAGGTGGTGCCGATGGCGGCGATGATGATGAAGGCGTTGTCGGCAAGGATATGGCCCAGCACCAAGGTCGAGAAGAAGTGCTTGTAGAAGATCCCGCCGGTCACGAACAGTGCCACGAAAACGGTGACCGTCGCCGCCAGCGGCAAATAGCGCTCTTTCATCCCTTCCTCCGCCTAAACAGCGTGAACACGGCGTCGCGCGCATTGTTCGACTGCAACAGCAGCACGAACAGCACGACGACGGCCTTGACCAGGAGGTTGTACTCGGGCGGCAAACCGCTCATCAGGATCGAGGTGGCCAACGTCTGGATGACCAGCGCGCCCAGCAGCGTCATCCCCAGATAGATGCGTCCGCCGGCCAGCGACCCGCCGCCGATCACCACGGCCAGAATGGCGTCGAGTTCGCTGAACAAGGCGACGCTGACTGGGTCCGAGGTGTGGACGTCGGCGGTCAAGATGATGCCGGCCCAGGCCGTGCACAGCCCCGAAATCACGTAGACGGAAAACGTGATCAGCCGTGCATTGATGCCGGCCAGGTTGGCCGCCGCGGCATTGCCGCCGACGGATTCGATGAACAGCCCGAGCGCGGTGCGTCGGATCAGCAGCCACAGCGCCACGAAGAGCCCGGCGAAGAGGATCAACCGGGTCGGTACGTAACCGATGCTCCCCACGCTCAGGCCCTGGAGCAACGGGCTCTCGAAGCTGGGATCTGTGCCGCCGTAGATCAGGTTGATCATCAGCCCGATGCCGCGACCCGACACCATCAGGATCAGCGTGGCGATGATCGGCTGGATGTTGAGCACGGCGACCAGGAAGCCGTTCCACATCCCGCACAGAATGCCGACGGCCAGCGCGGTCAACAGGATGACGAAGTGGGGGTCGCCGGCCTTAATGCGCCAGGCGATGGTGGCGCCGACTACCGCGACGATGGAACCGACCGACAGGTCAATCCCCTTGCTGCCGATCACCACCGCCATGCCGAGCGCGATCAGCGCGATCGGCATAGCGCGATAGAGGATGTCGATCGGCGTGCCGAAGAGGCGGCCCTCGACGATCCGGATCGCGAAGAAGCCAGGCGCAATGATGCCGTCGACGATCAGGATCACCACGAGGGCCAACAGCGGCCAGGTTGCCCGGTGGCCGGTCAGCGCACGCATCCGCGATCCAAGGGGCTGGGGCACCGTCGTCTTTGAGGATGGATCAGTGCTCATCGGCCTGCGATCGTAAGAATAGGGTTGTTCAGCGTTCATCCGCCAGCAATCGTATGAATGATGTTTTCCCGCGTGATGTCGGCACCCGACATCTCCTCAACCTTCCGCCGATCCCGCAATACGGCGACCCGGTCGCTGACGGCGACCAGTTCGTCGAGCTCGGAGGAGGCCACCAGCAACGCCAGACCTTCGGCGCACAAACGCCGGATCAGGGCCACCACCTCGGCATGGGCGCCGACGTCGATGCCGCGCGTCGGTTCGTCGAGAAGAAGGACCTTGGGTTTGGCCACCAGGGAGCGCGCCAGCACCACCTTTTGCTGGTTGCCGCCCGACAGCTGCCCGACCGGCTTTTCGGCGTCCGGCGTGGCGATGGCCAGCGCCTCGATCATCTCCTGCGTCAACCGCTTCTGCTCGTCCTTCCAGACGCGGCGCATCCAGCCGCGCTTGGCCTGCAGGCCAAGCATGATGTTCTCGCGCACGGTGAGCTCGCCCACCAACCCCTCGGCCTTCCGATCCTCCGGACAGAACAAGATTCCATACCGCAGGGAATGACCCGGCGAGAAGCGTTTAACTGCCTTGCCGTCCACTTTCAATTGACCGGAATCGGGGCGGATCGCGCCGAAAAGCAGCTTGGCGGTTTCCGTGCGTCCGGACCCCAGAAGGCCGGCCAGGCCGACAACCTCGCCAGCCCTAAGCGCAATGTCGAACGGCGTCATCGTGCGCCGACGTCCCAGCCCAACCGCGGCCAGGACCGGCTCACCGCCAGCCTCCGACTTGCTGGTCGCCAGGCGGGCCTCGACGGCCGCCAGTTCGCGACCGATCATCATCGAGATCAACTCCAGTCTCGGTAACTCGGCGGCCGGCGCCGTGCCAACCATGCGGCCGTTGCGCAACACCGAGATGCGGTCGGCGACCTGGTAGACCTGATCGATGAAGTGGGTGATGAAGACGATGGCGATGCCTAGCGACTTGAGGTCGCGCATGATCTTGAACAGAAGCTCCGTCTCGTTCGCATCGAGGCTGGCGGTCGGCTCGTCCAGCACCAGGACGCGCGTGTCGTCCTCCAGCGCGCGGGCGATGGCGACCAACTGCTGGATCGCCACCGGGTAGGAGCCGAGAAGCCGTTCGGTATCGATCTCGAGGTTGAGGCGCTTGAGCCGCTGCTTTGCAAGGGCCCGCGCCCGGCCCCAGGAGATCAGCCCGAAGCGGCGCGGCTGGCGCTCCAGCGTCAAATTCTTGGTGACGGTCAGCGTCGGGACCAGATTGACTTCCTGATAGACGGTGCTGATGCCGAGCGCCTGGGCGTCGGCGGTGGTGTTGATCTCCACGGGGTGGCCGTCGAGGCGGATTTCGCCCTCGTCGCGGGGAAGTGCGCCGGTCATGATCTTGATCAGGGTCGACTTGCCGGCGCCGTTCTCGCCAAGCAGCGCGTGCACCTCGCCGGCCTTGAGTTGCAAGTCGACCTTCTCGAGCGCGCGAACGCCGGGAAACGTCTTCGAGACACCGCGCATCTCGATTCGCAGGGTCGAAGAGTCCGTCACGCCGGTTTCCCCCACTGGCTGTGCTCTGACGAGGCTCGCGTATTCTACCCGACATCCCGAGCGGGCGGGAAGCGGCGCCCGCCAATCGTATGGCAAGGCGCCGCTCTTTGAGTGGCCCTCAGGAGGCGCCGGAACTGCTCCCTACATGCCCTGCGCCGTGTGCAGATCGGACGGGATCACGATCCATTTCGGCAGCTCTTTCGGGTTCTTCAGATAGTCGGTCACCACCGGATAGATGTACTTGCCGATGGCCGAGCGCAGCTCGACGGAGGCATTGGCCTCGCCGGCCGCGAGGGCCTTCTTCATGGCCGGGACGTAGTCGACGGATACCATCAAGACGTCCTGACTGGGCTTCAGGCCGGCTTCCTTCATGGCCTGGATGGCGCCCAGCTGCATGTTGTCGTTGTGCGCGAACGTTGCGCAGATGCCCTTGAGGTTGTTGGTGGCCTTGATGAAAGCCTCCATCACCTTCTTGCCGCCCTCCGTCGTGAAATCGCCGGACTGTGAGCGGACGATCTTCATGTTCGGGAATTGGGAGACGACGGCCTCGAAGCCTTTCTTGCGTTCGATCGCCGGGGCCGAGCCGACGGTGCCCTGCAACTCGACGATGTCGCACGTGCCCTTGCTGGCCGCCGCCAGCCAGGCGCCCGCCAGCTTGCCTTCCAGATTGAAGTCGGCCGAAATGCGGGCGACGAACAGCGACTTGTCCGTTACGTCGACGTCACGGTCGGCGAGGAATACCGGAATCTTCGCCCTCTGCGCCTCCTTGAGCACCTGGTCCCAGCCGGTCACCACCACCGGGGCGATGATGATCGCATCGACCCGCTGGGCGATGAAGGCGCGAACCGCCTTGAGCTGCTCCTCTTGCTTACCTTGCGCGTCGGCAAACTTGAGGTCGATTCCCTGCTTCTTGGCCTCTTCCTGCATGTCCTTCGAAAAGGCCGGACGCCAATCGCCCTCGTCGCCAACCTGGGAAAAACCGATTGTTACCGCAAATGCCGACGTCCCGGCGAACATCATCAATGCGCCGGCAACGGATGCGCCTGCCCACTTCAATTTGCTCATGAAACTCTCCCTTTTTAAGCGCTCTTGGTATCACGGTGCCCGGACATTGTTGAGTTCCGGCCCGGTGGTTCGGGCACAACAGCGCCCGTATGGGTTTGACGATATCTCAACCCACAGTTAAGCAGTTTTGGTTTTTTGATTGCGGCAATTGTAGAGGAAGGCTGCATTGCATGGTAGACAGCATTCGGTCATAAACATGGATTATTCAGCTTTTTTGGAAAGGTCGAACGCACGTCATGGATGCTCGATTTCAAATTCATTACGGCCGGCAGCGTTCTCCTCGGCAACGATCGGTCTGACATTAGAAGAAAGAAATATTCAAGAAAACCGGCATGCTGTCAGAGGATAGGTAGCAGTTTCCGACATCCTTGTGGCGGCGCCGCGTTTGCTGTTTGGGCGAGGCGGGGACAAACCCTGCCGCATGGACGATGATGTTTCCTTTTGGCAATCAAAGATGTGGCAGAAGTCCATGTCGAAGCGAACCGGAACCACCATCCAAGGGCAAGCGTTCGTCGCGCCGTCAGAGTCCGGCCATCTGCTGGGCAAACGCTCCGATGGCCAGATAGTCGGCGTAGATCGGGGCATAGGCCGCATGTGCCCGCGGATCGGGTTTGAAGACTTTCTCGACCGGGCTCAGCATCGCCGCCTTGGCCTCATGGATGCCGGGGTACTGGCCGGCCGCCGTCGCCGCGAAGATGGCGGCGCCGCGGGCACAGCACTGATCGGATTGGGCGACCCCGATCTCGCGATTCATGACGTCGGCGCAGACCTGGGTGATGAACGGCGATTTCCGGGCGATGCCGCCGATCGCGACGACGTGCTTGACCGCAATCCCTTCGCTCTCGAAGCGCTCGACGATGGCGCGTGAACCGAAGGCGGTGGCTTCGACGAGCGTGCGATAGATCGACGCGGCCGAGGAGCCGAGATGAAGGCCGGCGAGCATCGCCCGCACCGTCTGGTCGGCATCGGGCGTGCGCCGGCCGTTGAGCCAATCGAGCCCCCGTTCGCCGAACGCGCCCGGCGGCAATGCCCGCGCTTCCTCCTCCAGCCTTGGCAGGAGGCCCCCCGGCTTGACCGCATCCTCGCGTCCCCAGCGCAATAGCCGATCGAACCACGCGAAGACGTCGCCAAACGACGATTGGCCCGCCTCGAAGCCCACATATCCTGGCAGCACGCTGTCGGGGACTTGGCCGCAGATGCCGCGAACCACGGTGTCGCCGACCTCCTCGGGAGGCGCCACCAGGATATCGCAGGTGGACGTCCCCATCACACGGACCAGGGAATAGGGCTCGATGCCGGCCCCAACCGCCCCCATGTGGCAGTCGAAGGCGCCGACCGCGACCGGGATTCCGAATGGCAGCCCGAAGGCCGCCGCCCATTCGGCGGTCAGCAGCCCGGCCACCTGGTCGCTGGTGCGGGTTTCCGTGAACATCGGGGTCGGCAGATTTCCGAGGCAGGGATCGAGCGCCACCAGCCAGTCTCGCGACGGCAAGCCGTTGAAGCTGGGATGCCACAACGCCTTGTGCCCGGCGGCACAGCGGCTGCGGACCACCGCCCCGGCATCCTTGATGCCGGTCAGGACGGCCGGGATCCAGTCGCACAGTTCGACCCAACTGGCGGCCGCCTGAAAGACCCTGGGATTGTGGCGCCCGATGTGAAGGATCTTCGCCCAGTACCATTCCGACGAATAGATGCCGCCGACATAGCGGGTGTAGTCGGTGAACCGTCCGGCTTGGCTGAGCGCGTTGATATCCTCGGCTTCGGCGACGGCGGTGTGATCCTTCCACAGGATGCACATCGCATCGGGATCTTCGGCAAATTCGTCGTGGAGCGCCAGTGCCGTGGCGTCGGACGAAACCGGCAGCGGCGACGAGCCGGTGGTGTCGACACCCAGCCCGACGACCGCCTCGGCAATGGCGCGACGCCCGTCGAGCGCCTTACGAACCACCTCGGTCATGGACTCGAGATAGTCGGCCGGATGGTGGCGAAACATCTGGCGCGTCGGGTCGCAATACCGCTCTTGCGCCCAGCGCGGGTAGGAAGCGACGGCATCGGCGATTTCCTTGCCGTCGGCCACCCTGACGACGACGGCGCGCACGCTGTCGGTGCCGAAATCCAATCCTATGACGAAACGGTCAGTCCCTGACGCCATCGTAGCAAATCTCCCGCCGTCCGGGCCGCAGGCGCGCGCGGCTCTTATGGATGATCCGCCCTTTTTTTGTCCCTGCGGGGTCCTTCCCTTTTTTCAGGCGATCCCCAAGTGTACAATAGGCCGGGAGGCGAAAAACGGAATGCAGCATTCCGCTGAAGACATGGATGATCAGGGCGCGTTCGACCCGTCGCAGGATCCCCAAGTTCAGCGCATCTTCCGCAAGCTGAGGCGGGCGGGAGAGAGCTCGGGCTCCGATCTCGACGTGGCCCCGCTGTTTCCGGGCTTTCCTTTCGATGTCCGTCTGGTCGCCGGCATTACGCCGATCGAAAGGGATGGCCCGCTGGATTTCTTCATCGATCGTCCGAACGGCATGCGCGGCTGGATCATCAACCTGACCGTCGAGGGGGCGGGCAGGGTCTTCGACGGGCCGGAATCCTTCGTTGTCGAGCAGGGCGATCTTCTGCTTTTCCCGCCGCAGGCCGTCCACTACTACGGCCGCGATCCAGCCGCCGAAAAATGGTGGCACCGCTGGGTCTATTTCCAGCCGCGGGCCTATTGGCGCAATTGGCTGCAATGGGAAAAGCAGGTCCAGAAGGTTCATGTCCTGCGGCGCCGGGATGGGGCATTCTTCCGCGAGATGTTCCGCCTGTTCGTCGAGGTCGAGAAACTGTCCATGCTGACCGACAGCCTGTCGGCCGATCTGGCCTTCAATTGCCTGGAGCACATTCTGCTGTCCTGCGCGCGTGTCGAGCGCGCCGCACAGATGAAGAATGTTCCGATCGACGAACGGGTGCTGTCGGCCTGCACGCTGATTTCCACAAACCTTCAGCAGCCGATGGGCGTCAGGGAGATCGCCGCCGAGGTCTGCCTGTCGCCGTCGCGCCTGTCGCACCTGTTCCACAAGCACGTCGGCATGGGGATCGTTCAGTGGCGGGACAGCCAGCGCATCCAATACGCCATGCAGCTTTTGCGCGTCACCAGCGTCCCCATCAAGTCGCTGTCGCAAATGGTCGGCTATGACGATCCGCTCTATTTCTCGCGGGTGTTTCGCCGGCAGGTCGGCATGAGCCCGCGCGCCTTCCGGGCCCGCAGCATGGAAGTCGGCGACGAACCGGCCGAACACGCATCGCCCGCCCGCGGCTGAACGCCCGACGGCGGGTCAAACATCATCGTCCATGCGATTGATAGGTTTTAGCACCCGGCCAATGGTGACCGCGGGGGTCCTAGCGGAAATTCCGCGGCGTTGTGAAAAGCGGTTTTGTCCATATTTATGACCGAATGCTGTCTACCGTGGCGGGCGGGACGCCCCACCTAAAAGAACAAAGAGTGCCGCCCGGTGGGTCGAGGACAACCACACCGGACAGGCATCAATGCCCGTAAATCGGGCGGGAATTTGGCGATACCGCCAGATTCCGATGGCTTCACAGGAAGGGAAACAACGTGCACCACACCATGGAGTCGCTGCGGCAACGGAGTTGAAGTAGCCGGTTGCGCCGACCGGTCGCGCTTCGGGTTTCTTTCCCGCGGCTCAATCTTGTTCATCGGGCACTCCAAACCCTTCTTCGGTAGCCTGGCATGGGGACTGGAAAGAGGAGGTGCTAGTGTCTGTTTTGCGAAATCTTGCCGTCGCGGCAAGCGCCTGCGTGTTCGCCTTTTCGGCCTACGCCCAGAGCTCGAATCTTCCACGCCACGAAACCCTGATCGTCGAGAACCCGGAAGGAACCATCAAGAATCCGGGATGGTTCAACTATTGGGCCGTCAATGCCGGCGGCCGGTCCACGGGGCTCCACCAGCTGGCCATGGACACCTTCTGGTACATCGATCCGAACTACGGCATCGACGGCGTCTGGGACAACTCGCTGGCCTCGGAAAAGCCCATCTACAACGCCGACTTCACCGAGATGACGGTGAAGCTGCGTTCCGGCATCCATTGGAGCGACGGCGTCGAGTTTTCGGCCGACGACGTGCTCTACACCATCAACACGCACATGAACACCAACGGCCTGTTCTGGAGCGCGCCGATCCAGATCAACGTCGCTTCAATCGAGGCGCCCGACAAGAACACCGTCGTCTTCAAGCTGAAGAAGCCGAATTCGCGATTCCACGCGCTTTTCACGGTGCGCTGGAACGGCATGTGGATGATGCCCAGGCACGTGTTCGAGAAGGCGGGCGACCCGCTGAAGTTCGCCTTCAACCCGCCGGTGAGCATCGGGCCCTACACGCTGCACAGCTTCGACAACAACGGAAAATGGTTCACCTGGCAGAAGCGCGAGGACTGGAAGCGCACCACGGTGGCCCGCTACGGCGAGCCCGGACCGAAGTACGTCACCTACATGGATCCCGGCCCGCCCGACAAGCGCGTCATCGCCCAGTTGAACCACGAGCTCGACATCATCCATGACGTCGCGCCGGAAGGCATGTTCACGCTGGCCAAGCAGTCGAAGACCTCGCGCGGCTGGTTCAAGGGCTTCCCCTACGCCCATCCCGACCCGACGCTGCCCTCGGTCATCCTCAACCACCAGAACGAGCTGTTCCAGAACAAGGACGTCCGCTGGGCCTTGGCGCTGCTGATCGACATCAAGGCGGTGTCAATGGCGTCCTACCGCGGCGCGGCGACCATCTCGGCGATCGCCATTCCGCCGACCGGCACCCAGCCCGACTTCTATCACGAGCCGATGGAAACCTGGCTGACGGACTTCGAGATCGACACCGGCAAGTCCAAGTACAAGCCATACGATCCCACCGCCGGCAAGCAGATCGCCGACATGCTGCGCCCGTCGATGGGAGACCAGATTCCAAGCGACCCCAAGCAGATCGCCAAGGCGTTCGGGCGGGGCTGGTGGAAGCCCAACCCGCAGGTCGCCACCGAGCTGCTGGAGCGGGCCGGCTTCACCAAGCGGGGCGACGCCTGGTACACGCCAAAGGGGCAGCCGTTCACCATCCGCATCACCACCGAGGGCGAATCGCGCCCGGTCATGACGCGGGCCGGCTCGATGATCGCCCAGCAGTGGCGGCAGTTCGGCATCGACGCCAAGATCGTGGTGGCGGAAGGCGGCAACCTGATCTTCGTCCGTGCCGCCGGCGACTACGAAGCCATCATGTCCTGGAGCGTCGAAACCTGGGGCGGCCATCCGGACCTGTCCTTCTTCCTCGACAGCTGGCACTCCCAGTTCGTGGCCAAGCCCGGCAGCCCGCAGCCGCCGCGCAATTGGCAGCGCTGGAGCAACCCCGAGCTTGACAAGCTGATCGAACAGATCCGCGGCATCGGGTTCGACGATCCGAAAGGCGTCGAGATCGGCAAGGAGTACATCAAGCTTACCGTCCGCGAGATGCCGGTGATTCCGCTGATGGCCTACAACGTGTTCACGGTCATGGACGAGACCTACTGGACCGGCTATCCCAACGCTGAAACCGATCCCTACACCGATCCCGTCCCCAACTGGGCCAACACCAAGTACATGATGGTGAAGCTGAGGCCTCGCCAGAAGTGATGGGTACCGCGGCGGAGGCGGCAACCAGCCGCCTCCACTTTTTTCCAACGGAGTGACGGGCCACCCGATGCAGTCGATCAACGTCTACATCGTGAAGAGGCTGGGTCAGTTTTTCCTGGTCGTCTTCATCGGCATCAACATCGTCTTTTTCGTCACCCACGCGACCCCCATCGATCCGGTCGAGCATTCGATCATGGCCGCCGCCATGTTCGGCAGCACCAGTCCCGAGGCCATCAACATGCTGCGCGAGGCGCTGGCCGACCTGTACGGACTCAAGGGAAGCCTGTGGGACCAGTATTGGACATTCTGGAAACGGATCGCTGTGGCCGATTTCGGGCCGTCGGTGTCGTCCTTCCCGACGCCGGTCTCGACCCTCATCGGCCGGGCGATCCCATGGACCGTCGGGCTGCTGCTCACGGCGGTCATCATCTCGTGGGTGGTGGGCAACATCCTGGGCGGGCTGGCCGGCTATTACCGCGAGAACCGCCTGCTCAAGGCGGCCGGCGTGGTGGCCATGGGGCTGCACCCCATCCCCTACTACATCATCGCCTTCGTGCTCCTCATCATCTTCGGCTACCTGTGGCCGGTGCTGCCGCTGGGCGGCGGCTACCAGCGCAACATGACCCCCGGATGGAACCTTCCGTTCATCGGCAGCGTGATCACCCACGGGTTCCTGCCCGCCCTGTCCCTGGTGCTGGTGGGATTCGGCGCGTGGTTCATGGGGATGCGGGCGCTGGTTTCCAACATCGTCACCGAGGACTACGTCGTCTATGCCGAACTGGCCGGCGTCGATCGCAACCGGATCCTCGGCTCCTACGTCATGCGCAACGCCCTGGTGCCGCAGATCACCGGGCTGGGAATGTCGCTGGGCGCCATCTTCAACGGCGCCATCATCACCGAGCAGGTGTTCGGCTATCCCGGCGTCGGGACCCTGCTGGTGTCCGCCGTCCACGCCGGCGATTACAGCCTCGTGATCGGCATCACGACCATTTCGATCATCGGCGTGGCCGGCGCCGTCCTGGTGATCGACCTTCTCTATCCGCTTCTCGATCCCCGCGTGAAGATCGGCTGAGCCATGTTGAGCATCCTCAAGGACCTGCTCCGTTACAACCGCGAGTTCGCCGCCGGCGCCGCGCTGCTGGGGATCGTCGTCGCGATGTCGGCGATGTCGGCGTTGGCCCCGATGCCTCCCGATGACGTCTACGTCGTGCCGCCCGACCTGCCGCCGTCGTGGACCTACCTGATGGGCACCACGTCTCGCGGCCAGGACGTCTTCTGGCAGTTGAGCTTCGCCATCCGCAACACGCTGCTGTTCGGCTTCATCGTGGCACTCCTCAGCCGCATCCTGTCCCTGGTCATCGGGCTGCTGTCGGGCTACCTGGGCGGCTTCGTCGATCGCGTGCTGATGTCGATCAACGATACCTTCATCGTCATGCCGCTGTTTCCCATCCTGGTGATGTTCTATTTCGTGATGCGCGACCGCATGTCGTGGGCGGCGCTGGCCCTGGTGATGGCGGGCCTGGGATGGGCCTACGACGCCCGCCTTATCCGCTCCATCGCCATGAGCCTGCGCACCCGCCAGTTCACCGAGCACAGCGTCTATTCGGGCATGAGCACGCGCCAGATCGTGGCGCAGGAACACCTGCCCTACGTCATGCCGATCGTCTTCTCGACCACCATGAACAACATCAACTGGTCGATCGGGCTGGAGGTGACGCTGTCGGTGCTTGGCTTCACCAACATCAACACGCCCACCATCGGGGTCATGATCTACTGGGCCAACCAGCATACGGCCATGACGGCGGGCGTCTGGTGGTGGGTGTTCTTCCCGGTGGCCCTGGTCATCATGGTCTTCATCGGCCTGTTCCTGCTGGCCGTCTCGATGAACGAATACATCGATCCGCGCAGCCGGCTCAGCCGCATGCGGAGCGCCAAGACATGACGGCGGGGGCCCCCACCACCGTCGGCGCGGCCGGCCAGGGCGTCGCGGAGGCGCCGCAGCCGCAGCCGGTGCTTCGGGTTTCCGACCTCAGCGCCTTCTACCAGACGCACTACTTCGGGATCGTCCGCGAGGTGCGCGCCGTGGACGACATCTCGCTCCACGTGCTGCCCAACGAGATCTACGGCCTGGCGGGGGAATCGAGCTGCGGCAAGACGACCCTGATCAAGACCATCGCCGGCGCCATCCAGCCGCCGCTCAACGTGGTCGGCGGCAGCGTGAAGTTCGATTTCAGGGGCCAGAGCATCAACGTCTACGAGAGCACGCCCGAAGAGCGAAACGCCATGCGCTGGCAGCACCTGTCCTACATCATGCAGGGCTCGATGAGCGTGCTCAATCCGGTGCGCCGCGTCCGCCATTCCTTCGTCGACTTCGCCTTCCGCCATATCGGAAGGTCGATGCCGGATTTCCTCGATACCGTCGTCGGCCATCTGGAGCGCCTGCACCTGCGGGCCGACGTGCTCGACGCCTATCCGCACGAGCTGTCGGGCGGCATGCGCCAGCGGGTGACCATTGCCTTGGCCACCGTCTGCCGCCCCGAGTTCATCATCGCCGACGAGCCGACCACCGCGCTCGACGTGGTCGTGCAGAAGGGCGTGCTGGCGATGATCCGCGGCATCCAGCGCGAGATCGGCTCCTCCCTGCTGTTCGTCACCCACGACCTGTCGGTCCATGCCAATCTGGCCGACCGGCTGGGCATCATGTACGCCGGCCACATCGTCGAGGAAGGGCCGACCGCCGAGCTCTTCGCCAGCCCCAGGCACCCCTACACCGTCCATCTGATCGGCAGCCTGCCCAGGGTCGGCGACGCGGCGCCCAAGAAGGGCCTCGAAGGGGTGCCGCCCAATCTGGCCGATCCGCCTCCGGGGTGCCGCTTCCACCCGCGCTGCCCGCTGGCGATGGGCATCTGTTCGCGCGAAACGCCGGTCATGGAATGGGCCGGGCCGGGCCGGCGGGTGGCCTGCTTCGCCGCCGAGAAGGGAATCACGGCATGAGCCCGCCCCTGCTTGAGGTCAGCAACGCCAGCAAGATCTATGCGATGGGCGGCCTGCTGTCGCGGCGCCGCTTCGCGGCGGTCGCCGACGTCAGCTTCACGCTCGAAGAGGACCGCCACGAGATCTTCACCATCATCGGGGAATCGGGCAGCGGCAAGACGACGCTGGCCCGCATGATCCTCAACATCGTGCCGGCAACCGAAGGGACCATCCGTTTTCGCGGCGTCGACCTTGCGACCATCCGCAAGCGGGCCGACCGGCTGGCCTTCATGCGCCAAGTGCAACCGATCTTCCAGAACCCGTTCGAGGCCTTCAACCCGTTGAAGCGCGTCGACCGCTATCTGTACATGACGGCGCTGCACTTCACCGATGCGCGCACCGCCGACGAGGTCCGGGCCAAGGCCGATCGCGCGCTGCGCCAGGTCGGCCTGTCGCTGGCCGAAGTGAAGGGCCGCTTCCCGCACGAGCTGTCGGGCGGCCAGCTGCAGCGGGTGGCGGTGGCCCGCTCGCTGATCTCCAGCCCGGCCTTGATCATCGCCGACGAGCCGGTCTCCATGGTCGACGCCTCGATCCGCATGTCGATCGTCAACCTGTTCAAGGCGCTGCGCGACACGCTTAAGGTTTCGATCATCTACATCACCCACGACCTGGCGACCGCCTATTACATCAGCGACCGCATCATCATCATGAAGAAGGGGGAAGTGGTGGAAAGCGGAAACGCCAGGGAGGTGCTGGCTCATCCCACCCACCCCTATTCGATCCTGCTCAAGAACTCGGTGTTGTCGCCCGATCCTTCCCGCCGGGACGAACTCCTGGCGCCGCAGTTCTCATCCACCGAAAAGGACATCGCGGCCCTTCGCTGACGGCGGCCGCGCGATGCCGAATGAGGGAGATACCGGAATGCTGACCGCCAACGTCGTTCTTCACCCCGACTTCACGATCGGGAAAACCGATCCCCGCCTGTTCGGCGCCTTTGCCGAACACCTCGGCCGCTGCGTCTACGGCGGCATGTTCGAGCCCGGCCATCCCAAGGCCGACGCCAAGGGATTCCGCCTGGACGTCCTGGAACTGGTGCGCGAACTGGCCCCCACCATCCTGCGCTATCCGGGCGGCAACTTCGTGTCGGGCTACAACTGGGAAGACGGCGTCGGGCCGGTGGGCGACCGGCCGCGGCGTCTCGACCTGGCGTGGATGTCGACGGAGACCAACGCGTTCGGCACCAACGAGTTCATCGATTGGTGCCGGCTCGCCAACATCGAGCCGATGCTGGCCGTCAACCTCGGCACGCGGGATGCCGATGCCGCCCGCAACCTGGTCGAATACTGCAACCATCCGGGCGGCACCCACCTCTCCGACCTGCGTAAGGCCCACGGCTGGTCGAAGCCCCACGCGGTCAAGTTCTGGTGCCTGGGCAACGAGATGGACGGCCCCTGGCAGATGGAGGCCAAGACGGCCACCGAATACGCCCGCAAGGCCGTCGAGGCCGCCAAGATGATGAAGTGGATCGACCCCACGATCGAACTGGCGGCCTGCGGGTCATCGGGGCGGACCATGCCGACCTTCGGGACGTGGGAGCAAACGGTGCTCGACCACTGCTTCGATCACGTCGAGTACATCTCGCTGCACACCTATCTGAACAACTGGGCCGGCGACACCGCGGCCTTCCTGGCCAGCCCCGATCTCATGGATTCCTTCATCGACGAGGTCGTCGCCATCGCCGACGCCGTGTCGGCGCGGCGTCGTTCGTCCAAACGCATCATGCTCAGCTTCGACGAGTGGAACGTCTGGTACCGCACGCGGCGCAGCCGCACCGATCGGGTCAAGGAGAACTGGCCGGTGGCGCCGGAGATCCTCGAAGAGGTCTATTCCATGGAGGATGCGCTGACCTTCGGCGGGGCCTGCGTGTCGCTGCTCAATCACGCCGATCGGGTAAAGGCGGCCTGCCTCGCCCAGCTGGTCAATGCGATTGCCCCGATCATGACCGAAACCGGCGGCCCGGCCTGGCGCCAGACGATCTTTTATCCGTTCGCCCACTTCAGCAATTTCGGGCGCGGCCACGTGCTCAAGGCCAAGATCGATTCCCCGACCTACTCGGCCACCTACTACGACCCGCGCGGCGCCGAGGAACTGACCTACCCGATTCCGGCGGTGCCCACCCTCAAGCTGGCCGCCGTCCATGACCCCGAGGCCAAGTCCCTGACCCTCTTCGCGCTCAACCGCAGTCTCGATTCAGAGATGACGCTGAAGGTGACCGCCAAGGATTTCAGCGCGCTTTCCGTTACCGAGTGTCTGGAGATGCACGACGGGGATCTCAAGGCGGCGAACACCAAGGCGAACCCCAACCGCATCCGGCCGAAGCCGCTTCAGGGCGTCACCGTCAAGAGCCAGCAGGTCACGGCCACGCTGGCCCCGGCATCCTGGAACGTCATCCGCCTGGGGGCGACGAAGTAGCCCGCCTACACCTCGGCGTACTCGATGCCCAGCAGCTCGCAGAAAGTCCGCCAGCGGGGGCGGGTGTCGCCCAGGTGGAGCACCTGGTGGTGGGTTCCACCGTTCCTGAGCCAGCCGTTCAGGCATTCGCGGACGCCGTTCTGCGGGCACATCATGAAATAGGGCATCTCGACGTTGGGGAGTTCCTCGGTTTCGAGGATGGTGCCCTGGGTGGCCACCAGCCGGTAGTGCTCGCCGACCACCGGAACCAGGGAAACCAGGGTGGCCGGGCCGGGCTGGGCCTGGAACAGCACGGTCGGCGGATTGTCCAGCCCGCCGATACCGAGCGGGCGGTCGATCAGCCGGGGTTTCCTATCCTTGCGGGCGATCTTCCAGTTGCCCTCGCCCATGTGGCTTTGCAGCACGGCGTCGAGCGGGAAGTCCATGGCGTACATCTCGGTGAAGTGCGGATCGGGGGCCAGCCCGTAGCCGGCGACCATCAGGCTGGCGCAGGACGAATCGCCCTCGGCCGAATAGCCGTACCCCTCAGCCATTAGGTTGGAGGCGGCCATCATGTGGGTCTGGCGGAAGCGCCCATCGAGCCCGATCTGGTCGAAATAGAGGCTCCAGGCGTCGTAGCCGCCGGCATCGACGACCGTCTTTATCGCCACCTGAAGGCGGGCGGCGTAGCGGTGGCTTTCCTCGGTGATGGCCTCGTCGATCTCGAAATTGGCGCGGTTGGCGGCGATCACGGCGTCGATGTCGGCCGCCTTGACGCCCTCCATCGCCTGGGCGATCAGGCCGATGTTCACGTGGTCGACCTGCGGCCCCAGCCTGCGCATGAAGGCGTGGGGGTCGGTCAGGATGTCGCCCATGCCGGGCATCTGGCCGATGATGGCGATGCGCGCCTTGCGCATGCGCTTGACCGCCCTGGCCGCGCACGCGAAATCGCCGACGGACTTGGCGAAACTGTCGGCCCGCCAGTTGTCGGTGACCACCTTGAAGTGCACACCTAAGCGCATCAGCGAATTGGCGGTGTCCTGGGCGCCGTGGACGCCCTGGTTGTAGGTCAGGTTCGACATGTCCCAGCCGGCGGTCACCGCCGGTTCGGGCTGGATGTTGGCCAGCATGACCGGCAGCCGGACGTTGCGGAAGGCGTTGACGATGCGCAGGGCCGGCCCATAGGTCAGGTTGACGACGATGATCCCTTCGCAGCCCTCGGCCTCGAAGCCCTGCATATAGCGCTCGATGTCGTCGCGGTTGCGGGCGGCGCCGGGAAAACGGATGTCGACCCGGTCGGCCAAGCGCGCCGCCACCTGGCGGGCATAGTCCTCCTGGCGCTGGGTGATGCCGGGGAGCATGTCGTCATAGAGCTCCTGCATGATGCCCAGCAGCCCGATGACCGGTTTTTGTGACGTCATCATCGCGTTCTCCCCAAGTTCAAACGTTGCCACGCTTCCCCGACGGCCGCTTTCGCGCGGGGCCCGGCGGGGCCTCCGGTTGGCCATACCAGGCGTCTTTTCCGTGCTTGCGCTCGTAGTGGTAGGAGAGGATGTAATCCTCCAATGGCTGCGGATTCCCTGCCACCGCGGTGGTAAGGGTTGCCATGCGGGCGGTTTCCTCGAGAATGACGGCGTTGCGCACGGCTTCATCCGGCGAGGGACCCCAAGCGAACGGCCCGTGCCCGGCCACCAGGACCATCGGTATGGCAATCGGGTCCAATCGGTCCTCGGCAAAGCGCCGCACGATGGCGTTGCCGGTTTCCGCCTCGTAGTCCCTGCCGACTTCTTCGGGGGTCAGCGGGGATGTGCAGGGAATCGGGCCGGAGCAGTGATCGGCGTGCGTCGTGCCCAGGCACGGCAGGGACCGCCTGGCCTGGGCCCATGCCACCGCGTGGACGGAATGCGTGTGGGCGATGCCGCCGATCCGGGGAAAGGCGCGATAGAGGACGGTATGCGTGCGGGTGTCCGATGACGGCCGCAAATCCCCCTCGACCACGCGGTTGTCGAGATCGACCACAACCATGTGTTCCGGCCGCATTTCCTCGTAGGGAATCCCTGACGGCTTGATGACCACCAGGCCGTGCCCACGATCGATGCCGCTGACGTTGCCCCACGTGTAAAGCACGATACCCCGGCGGTTCAATTCCAGGTTGGCCTCGCACACGGCTCCGCGCAGCTTATCGAGCAACATGTCGGCACTCGGATTCGTGTTCCCGGGTTTCTGTAAAAAGACCGAATATTACGGCAGCCATAAGTAATGACACCAATTTAAAGTTAGTGTCCACACGCCAGAACACAATCGTTCCTGACATTTATTGGAACGACAGCCTCTATTCTATTTTTCTTATTGAATGTATTGTTGCAGTTTGATATCTTCTCCTAAAGATTGAAAGTCACCATTCCGTCGAAAACATGGATTATGCTGCTTTTTTGATCCATGATCGGTTGACGTGTGGCGCGGTTGCCCGGGAGGGCTTCACGGACGTGGAGATGTTCTCGCTGGCAGCCGGCAGGGGGTTCTGCTGGGGTAGGCCTGAGAGTCGCGTCGGGCGGCCTGCGCACTCCCTTGAGGACGGGTGATTTGACCCGACACCTTGGCGCCCGGGTACGGCGAGATGACCGGCCGGCGATATGGATACAAGCGGCGCGCCGGTGCCTCCGCAGATTTTGTGGGTGGGCGCGGCAAGAGACGGCTCAATAAGAATAGACCACCGGAAAGGGGCTGTAATCGGATATCCAGGAGGAGGGAGATGATGACCACGAGAATATCGACTCTCGCTTTTCTCTGCGCGGCATCCTTGGCGGCCGCGATCGCGACAACCCCGGCGGCGGCCCAGGACTTCGACTGCAAAGGATTGAATTTCGTGTTCTTCCCTGGCGGACCCGAAGGGGGGCCGTTCGCATCGATCGTCTATAACGGAGCCAAAGCGGCGGCTGACATGACCGGCTGCCGGGTCGACTACGTGTGGTCCGAGTGGAACCCCGAGAAAATGGTCACCCAGTTCCGCGAGGCGATCGCGCGCAGGCCCGACGGGATCTCCATCATGGGGCATCCCGGCGAGGCGGCGCTCGGGCCGCTCATCGACCAAGCCCGCAAACAAGGGATCATCGTGACGACGGCGAACGTCGATCTGCCGAAGTACGAGTCGCAATACAAGGCGGACGGGTTCGGCTACGCCGGCCAAAAGCTGTACGATTCGGGATTCAACCTGGGTCAGGCTACCTTCGGCACCTGCAAGTTGGCGGCGGGCGACAAGGTGCTGGTGTGGGGACTGCTCGGCCAGCCCGGGCGCGGCCAACGGACCCAGGGCATCGTCGATGCCCTTGAGAAAGCGGGCGCCAAGGTCATCTACCTGGAGATTTCGGACGAGATCAACAAGGATGCGGCCCAGGGGGCGCCGTCCTTTTCGAGCCTTTCCGCCGCCAATCCCGATCTCAAGGCGGCCGTTACCGACCACGGCGCGTTGACCGCCACGCAGGGCCTCTATCATCGTGCGGCCGGCAAGAAACCGGGGGAGATTTGCGGGGCCGGTTTCGATCTTTCGGCGCCGACCGCCCAGGCGATCAAGGAGGGCTGGGTTTCGGTGGTTCTCGACCAGCAGCCGTTCCTCCAGGGCTTCCTTCCGGTGATGCAGCTCTATCTGACGAAGAAGTTCGGCTTTGCCGGCATGAACATCGATACCGGTGCGGCGCTGATCACCAAGGCAAACGTCGAGCAGGTGGCGCCGCTCGCGGAAAAGGCCATCCGATAGGCGGCGGGTCGAGGGGCTGGCAACGAGGGGGGCCAGCCCCCCGATACTCTCTCGGAACCGAGCACTTCTCAGTCTCCACAGATGGGGCCAACGTCATGTCCGACCCGACACTGCTGATCATGAAGGGGATTACCAAGTCCTTCGGAAAGATGCAGGTCCTGCGGGGCGTCGACCTCGAGGTCAATTACGGAGAGATCGTCGCCCTGGTCGGCGACAATGGGGCCGGCAAGTCGACGCTGATCAAGATCATCACCGGCGTCCATAGGCCGAACGATGGCGAGATCTGGTACAAGGGCGAAAAGATCACCCTTCATTCCGTGCGTCAGTCGCGGCAGCTCGGCATCGAGACGGTCTATCAGGAACGCGCGCTGGCCGACCTTCAGGAAATGTGGCGCAACGTCTTCGCCGGACGTGAAATCACCAATGCCCTGGGCTTCATGGACGTTGCGGCGCAGCGCCGCGAAACCGAGCGGCTGTTGCGCGAACACATGGGTTTCACCTCGACGGCGATCACCGCGGACTCGCCGGTGAAGGTGCTGTCGGGAGGGGAGAAGCAGGGGGTCGCCATCGGCCGCGCCCTCTATTTCCATGCCGATCTCATCATTCTCGACGAGCCGACGATGGGCCTGGCGATCCGGGAAACCGACCGCGTGCTGAATTTCGTGCGCGGCTTCCGCGACCAGGGAAAAGCCGCCATTTTCATCGATCACAACATTTTCCATGTCTATGACGTCGCCGATCGCTTCGTGATCCTCGATCGCGGCCGGGTGGCCGCGCAGTTCGCCAAGTCGGAGATCACGCAGGACGAACTGATCGCCACCATGGTTCAACTCCATCACACGGGAACCCTGCAATGACAGCCGAAAACGGCGGCGCGGCTCCGACGGGCCTCCGGACCTGGAATGCCTCGGCCTTCGTCCGCGAGTACCGGTTGCAGATCAGCATCCTGGGCATCCTTGTGATCCTCTACACGGTGTTTCTCGTCGGCAATCCGCTCGTCTTCATGCATTTTCAGATCTACCAGTCGTTCATGACGACGATGCCCTTCTTCGGCATCATGGCGCTGGCGGCCACCTACGTGATCACGCTGGGCGAGATCGACCTGTCCTTCCCCTCGATCGTCGGCATCTCGGCCTGGGTGTTCGGCACCGTGTTCGTCACCACCGGCAGCTTTGGCCTGGCCATTGTCGGATGCTTAAGCGTCGGCCTGGTTACCGGCCTCATCAACGGCCTCATCATTACCCGCATCGGCGTGCCGTCGATCGTAGCCACCATCGGCACCATGTTCCTGTGGCGGGGGCTGGTGAACGTCATGTCCCAGGGCAAGGGCATCGCCCTGGTCGCCTTGCGCGACTCCCCGCTTTACGACGTGTTCGTCGGCCGGTTGTTCGGGGTGATCCCGGTTCAGTTCGTCTGGTTCGTAGCGCTGGCCGTCGGCTTTGCATTCGTCTACCGCCGCCATCGGTACGGCAGCCACCTGCTCTATGTCGGCGACAACCAGGAAAGCGCCCGCATGATGGGGATCAACGTCGAGCGGGTGAAGATCATCGCCTTCATGCAGATGGGATTTTTTGCCGCGCTCGCCGGCATCTTCACGACGTCCGAGGTGACCTACTTCTGGCCGACCCAGGGCGACGGCATGCTGCTGACCACGCTGGCTGCCGTCTTTATCGGCGGAACGTCGGTGTTCGGCGGCGCCGGAACGATTTTCGGCACCTTCATCGGCGTCGTCATCATCGGCTCGCTGGAGGCCGGCATCATCGCCATCGGGCTGACCGGCTTCTGGGTTCGTTTCCTCAACGGCCTGCTCATCACCGTCGCCGTCAGCGTCTACGCCTTCATGCTGAAGCGCGGGCGCTAGGGCCGGCTGGTCCCCGGAATCGATGGCCTATGGCCCTCCGACCGGTGTTGGCGGCCGCTTGCGAAAGCTGGAAAGGAACGCACTGACGCGGTCAAGGTGTGCCTGCATGGCGGCGGCTGCCCCGTTGCCGTCGCGGTCGACCAGACAGGTGTAGATGGCCAGATGGTCGGCGACGGCGGGGCCAAGGTTCTCCGGCCGCCGGGCGAGTTCCCCGGCCTCGCTGATCATGAACCGGCGGTAGCGATCCCACAGCCCGGAAACGATGGTGACGAGCGCCGGATTTCGTGTGGCCTTGGCAATGGCGATGTGGAAGGCGCGATCGGCGACATGCCGCATCACGAAGGGGGCGGTGTCCTGCTCTATCTGGTCCAGCGCCGCCTTGATGCGGGCCAAATCGTCCGGAGCCGCGGTGAGGGCGGCCAGTCGCGCCGCCTCGGTTTCGACCATGCGTCGCGCCATCAGGATGTCGAAGGGACCGGCGTCGTCAAAGGACAGACCGGCCTCTCTCTTGGCCGCCGTCTCGTCTCGCGGTTCGACGACGAAGGTTCCGGCACCCACCCGGATGTCCACCAAGCCTTTGAGTTCCAGCACAATCAGCGCCTCGCGCAACACCGACCGGCTGACCCCGAAGTGCGAAATCAGTGTGCGCTCGGCGGGCAGGCGGTTGCCCACTTTGAACTCGCCGGCCCGGATGCGTTCTTCCATCTGCTGGGCGACCTGCTGGTAGAGGCGGGTGGTGTCAGCGGCGCGTAGGGGCATGGCAATTTTCCACTCTTGGATTGGACTGACCAATGTGGTCAGTCCAATAAATATAGAGCGTCCGAGAAAAAACGCAAACTCCTCCCCGTTTTTTCGAACAAGAACGTTGTCGGCCAGCCATAAATTGGTATAATAGGCAAAATTGGTCAGTCCAATATTTCAGGAGGTCCTGGGGGAATGCGGACGGTTTTCCTGCTGTTCGACTCGCTGAACCGGCGTGCGCTCGAGTGCTATGGCGGCACCGCCATCGCCACGCCGAACTTCAGGCGGCTGGCGGAACGATGCGTTGTCTTCGACAGCCACTACGTCGGCAGCCTGCCTTGCATCCCGGCCCGCCGCGACATGCACACCGGCCGCATCAATTTCCTGCACAACCAGTGGGGGCCGCTGGAGCCATTCGACGACTCGGCCCCCCGGATTCTGGAACAGAATGGCGTCTATTCGCACCTGATCACCGACCACTACCATTATTTCGAGGACGGCGGCGTCTGCTACCACGGTCGCTACAGTTCCTTCGAATTCGTCCGCGGCCAGGAAAAGGACAAGTGGAAGGGGCTGGTCGACCTGCCGGTGGAAAAGTGGCGCGGGTCGATCCACGAGATGCGGTTCGCCGATCGTCGCGACGTCGAGTTGAACGCCGTCAACTTGGTGAACCGCGAGTATATCCGCGACGAGGCCGACTTCCCGACCGTCAAGAACACCGAACAGGCCATCGAGTTCTTCGAGACCAACAAGGACGCCGACAACTGGCTGCTCCAGGTCGAATACTACGATCCCCACGAGCCCTTCATCGCCCCGGCCCGCTTTCGCGAAGGCCTGGCGACCGAATACGACGGCCCGATCCTCGATTGGCCACGCTACCGGCGGGTCTGCGAAAGCGACGATGAAGTTGCCGAAATTCGCGCCAACTATCTGGCCAGCGTACGCATGGTCGACCACTATCTCGGCAAGCTGCTCGACACCATGGACCGCCTCGATATGTGGAAGGACACCGCCATCGTCCTCACCGCGGACCATGGATTTCTGCTCGGCGAGCACGACTGGTGGGGCAAGAACCGCATGCCCTGCTTCGACGAGATTTGTCGCATCCCGATGATGTTCTACCATCCCGACTTCGCCGGCCAGGGCGGCACCCGCCGGCAGGCCCTGACCCAGACCGTCGACGTGATGCCAACTCTACTGGCGCTGAACGGCGTGGCACCCCCGCCCGACGTGCAGGGCCACGACCTGCGTCGAGTGCTGGCCGAGGACAAGCCGGTGCGCGAGGCCTGCCTTTACGGCATGTTCGGCGCCGCCGTGAACGTCACCGACGGCCGCTATACCTATTTCCGCTATCCGACCGCCTCGGACGGGCACGACCTCTATCAATACACGGTCATGCCAACCCATATGCGCACCCTTTACGATCCCAAGGAATTCGACGGAACGGTCATGGCCGGACCGTTCCGCTTCACCAAGGGAATGCAGGTCATGCGGATTCCGGCCAACGTCAACTCGGAGGGCAGCCCGATGAAGGGGCAGACCATCGAGGACGCCCGAACCGTTCTCTACGACCTGGAAAACGACCCCGGCCAGAAGACCCCGATCGACGATCCGGCGACGGAGGCACGGCTCGTCGATCTTATGATCCGACTGATGCGGGAAGCCGACGCTCCCGGCGAGACTTTCCGGCGGTTCGGGCTTTCGGTTCCCGACGACATCTCGGTGGGCCGGTAGGGGCCGGAGATTCCATGGCCCAATCAACAAGACGCCGTTTTTGAAAGAGGAGGTGCCGATGAGGAGACGATTGCTGGTAATGGCCCCGCTGCTGGCGGCCGGCTTGGCGCTCGGGTTCACCGCCCGAGCGGCCGACTATCCCTCGAAGCCGATCAAATTGATCATTCCCTACAAGCCCGGCGGCGGTTCCGACGTCATCATGCGGGCGGCCGCGATGCATCTCGAGGCGTTCCTCGGCGAGAAGATGCCGGTGGTCAACGTCGACGGGGCCGGCGGCGCCGTCGGCTGGACGCAGGCCGCCAAAGCCAAGCCGGACGGCTACACGGTCACCCAGCTGACCAATGCGATGATTGTCCGGGAAGCGACGAAGTCGGCGAACGTCTCGATCCGGGACTTCGCGCCGGTGGCCAATATCGGCTTGGTCGCCTTGACCGTAACCGCCAAGGGCGACGGCCCCTACAAGACCCTGAAGGACCTCTACGAGGCGTCCAAGGCTCGACCGGGAGAGGTCGGCCTAGCCATGGGCGTCGGAACTCCGGCGCAGTTCGTCGCGGCGCAGGTCGAGAAGGTGTTCAGCACCGATCTGAAATTGGTCAATGCCGGCGGCGGTGCCGACAAGATGGCGGCCGTCCTCGGCGGCCATGTGGATGCCCTCATCGAGCCGGTGTCCGGCGTGGTCGCCCAGCATGAGTCCGGGCTGCTTCGTATCCTGGCGGTACTGAGCGACAAGCGCCTGGCGTTCCTGCCCGACGTCCCGACCGCCAAGGAGCAGGGGTTCGATCTGATGGCCGGGCTGTTCTATGGGTTCGGGGCGCCGAAAGGGACCCCGCAAAAGGACATCGACACGCTGGCCGCCGCGATCGAGAAGCTCGGTGGCAACGCCGAGTACCAGGCCCAATTGAAGAAGATCAAATTCGATTGGCACTTCTTGGCGGCGACGGAATTCGGCAAGCTGATCGACGCCGAACACAAGACGACCATGGAACTCGGCAAGGAACTCGGCTTCTAGTCGGCGGAGCCTTCGGGTGGGGAGCGCCGGAAACGGTGCCTCCCACGATTTCAAGGGCATCGAAAACCATGCGGGACGGTTCGAGCTTTCCCTTCGACCGCTGGCTTGGCGTCGTGCTCCTGGTGATCGGGGCGGGACTCTTCTACGACACCTTCTTCTTCCGGACCTTCGACTGGGATCCGGTAGGGATGGCCTTCTGGCCGCGGGTACTGTTGGCCACCATGGGGGTGGTCGCCATTTGGCACATCGTGAAGGGCCGCGTCGGGGCCGAGGTGGCGGAACGGTTTACGCCGAGGGCCTTCGTGGTCTTCGGCGGCGGGGTCGCCTATGTCTTCCTCCTCGACACCCTCGGCTTCTTCATCCTCACGCCGGTGGCGCTGTTCGGCTACAGCCTGTGGCTGCGGCCGGTGTCGATGCGGGCGATCGTTTCGGGCGGGTTCGTGGCGGTTTTCGGCACCGGTTTGGTCTACGCAATCTTCGAGTATGGTATGGACGTGATCCTGCCGCGCGGAATTCTGGGGTAGGACATGTCGATCGATCCCAGCATCATCCTTGCTGCCCTCGCGAACGTATTGCAGCCGTGGAACATCGTGTTCCTGGTTCTCGGCGTGATCGGCGGGCTTCTCGTCGGCATCGTCCCCGGCCTGGGACCGACCCTTGCGGTCGCCCTGCTCATTCCGGTCACCTACGCCATGCCGCCCGAGGTGGGTCTCAGCCTTCTGATCGCCGTCTACGTCGGCGGCATGTCCGGCGGCTTCGTCACGGCGGTCCTGATCCGCATCCCGGGAACTCCGGCCTCGATGGCGACCCTGCTCGATGGTTTCCCGATGGCCCAGAAGGGGCAGGCCGGGGCTGCGATCGGCAACGCCATCGTCGCCAACTTCATCGGAACGATCATCAGCGCGATCTGTCTGGTAACCTTCGCGCCGTTGCTGGCGGCCTTTGCCCTCAAGTTTTCCTTTGCCGAATACACGGCCGTATGTTTGTTCGCCATGACCGCCGTGGCGGCCATAACCGGGTCTTCGGCGTCGCGCGGGTTCATCACCGCCGTCATCGGCATGCTGGCGGCCTGCGTCGGCCTGACGCCGGTGGACGGTCTACCGCGCTTCGATTTCGGGTTTTCCGACATGGAAGGCGGCCTCGGTCTGCTGCCGGCCCTGATCGGCCTTTTCGCCGTGTCACAGATGATGAAGGATTCGGAGCGCCAGACCGGATCGACGCCGCGGCCGGTCTCGGCGATGTCGAGTATCCTGCCAAGCTTCCGCGACATGACCGGCAACGCCTTCAACTACCTGCGGTCGGGATTGATCGGCACCTGGGTTGGCGTCATGCCGGCGATGGGGGGCGGCCCGGCGGCACTGATCGCCTACGCCCAGGCGCGCAATGCCTCGAAAACGCCCGAAAGGTTCGGTCATGGAGCGGTGGAGGGGGTGATCGCGTCGGAGACGGCCAACAACGCGACCATCGGCGGCGGGCTGATCATCGCGCTGACGCTGGGAATTCCGGGAGATCCCACCTCGGCCGTGCTGCTCGGCGGGTTGATGATTCACGGACTCCAACCTGGACCGCAGCTCTTCCTCAACAATCCGGAAGTGCTCTACGGAATCTATTTCTCCCTGTTCTTCTCCAGCTTCATCATGATGCTGGTGCTTTTCCTGTCGGTCAGGGCCCTGGTCAAAGTCATCTACATTCCAAGGTTCTGGTTGCAGCCGATTCTGATCGCGATGTGCGTTGTCGGCGTCTACTCGCTTAACAACCGCATATTCGACATCGGCGTGATGTTCGCTTTCGGGCTCCTCGGCTATGTGTTGGAACGCCTGCACTACCCTTTGCCACCGATGGTGCTGGGCATTGTCCTGGGACCTCTGCTCGAGGCCAATTTCCGGAAGATGCTGGCGGCCGAAGGTTCGCTCCTGCCGCTGGTCGAAAGCCCCATCGCCCTGACCTTCGTGGTGCTTTCGGTGGCCTCCCTCGTCTGGGCGGCGCGGCTGCGCAGGAAAAGCCTGCCTGAAATCTCCGAGAAGTCGGGTTAGGGGCCAGGCGATACGAGATTGCGACCAAGCCGCGCTACCGGCGAATGGCACGCCACTTGCTGGATGTCATTCGGTGGCGGGGGGCCTTTTCCCGGCTCATGGCCGGGGAAGGCAGGAAGGATCGGAATGGGCAGACCGATGAAATATGTCATGGCGTTGTGGAAATTGACCGTCGAGGCCCCGCTCCATGGGGTTTCCAACTGGCTTGGAAAGCTCCTCAAGGCAACGCATTACCATCCGGAGAGGGCGTACATGCGGGCGCGCCGGAATGACCGGGAACGGGATCGTTCCGTTTCCCCGGGCGGCGAGACGTCGGCCGGCGGGAGTTTCTAGGCCCCGCTTCAAAATGACCGGCCCGGCGAACGAACCGGCAGGCCGGCCATGTTGCGATGCAGATCGCGAATACGATCGCGGCGGCCTACCGCGCCTGGCCGATCATCTTCTCCGGCAGCCAGGTGATGATCTCGGGGAAGACGGTGCACAGGATCAGCGTGAGCATGATGATGCCGACGAAGGGCAGCACGCCCCTGATGATCTCCGCCATGGTCAGGCCAAGTTCCTTGGGCGCGGTTCCCTTGAGCACGAAGATCGACATCGCCATCGGCGGCGTCTGGAAGGCCATCTGCAGGTTGAGGCAGATCATCATGCCCGCCCACAGGGGATCGAAGCCCAACTCATTGAGGATGGGCGTGAAGATCGGCACGATGATGAAGACGATGCCGATCCACTCGATGAACATGCCGAGCGCGAAAACGATGGCCATGATCATCAAAAAGGCGCCCCACTTGCCGCCTGGAACCGCCATGATCATGTCGGCCACCACATCGCCAGAGCCGGCGTTCATGAAGATGCCGACGAAGGCGTAGCAGAGCGCCGCGATCATTACCACGAAGGCGGAAACCCGGAGCGTCTCGATGGACGCGTGTCGGATCAGGTCCCAACTGAATTTCCGGTAGAACACGGCGAGCAGGATGGAAGCCAGGCAGCCGACGGCGGCAGCCTCGGTGGGCGGCGCGATGCCGGCGAAAATGGTACCCAGCACCGCCACCATAAGGGCGATCGGCGGCACCAGCGCCTTCAGCAGGCCGATCAGCTTGCCGACGCTGAAGGGGGTCATCTGGACTTCCGGGATGGCCGGGCCGAGCGCCGGGTTGAGCCAGCAGCGCGCCATCACGTAGAGCATGTAAAAGGCGGAAAGCAGGAGGCCCGGGAATACCGCGCCCATGAACATCTGGCCGATCGACAGGCCGGCCTGCGGCCCGTAGACCACCAGCATGATGGAAGGCGGGATCAGGATGCCCAACGTGCCGGTGGCGACGATGGTGCCGGCGGCCAGCGACTTGTCGTAGCCGCGCTGGACCATGGGGGCGAGGGCGACGAGCGTCAGGATGGTCACCGACGCGGCGATGACGCCGAGACAGGCGGCCAGGATGGTGCCGAAGATGATGGTGACCAGCAGCAGCCCGCCCCTGAGACGCCCCAGGGCCTCGTAGAGGCTTTGGTACAGGTCCTTGGTGATGCCGGAATGCTGCAGCACGACGCCCATGAAGGTGAACAGCGGCACTGCCAGGTAGGGGTAGTTGAGCGACAGGTCGTAGAACCGGCCGTAAAGGATGTGGAAGGTGGTGTTAGTGCCGAACTGCAGGATGCCGACGAAGAAGGCGACGCTGCCGATGACGAAGGCGATCGGGAAGCCGGTGAGGACGAGGACGAAGACGCCGCCCAGCATGAGGACGGCGACGGTTTCCGGGCTGAACTCAATCAAGGTCGGTCCCTCCCGTCACGAGGCGCACGTCCCTGATGAAGCGGGCGAGGCCCTGCAGCACCAGCAGCAGCAGCCCGACTGCGACGAGCGTACGGTAGGGCGCCGCCGGCGGATACCAGAAGCTGTTGAACATGACCTCGTCGATCCGCCACGCCCGGATGGACCACTTGATGGCTTCCCAGAGAAGGACGCCCATGAGCGGAAAGAAGAAGACGAGCGAGCAGACGATGTTGAGCGCTGCCTGCCGCCGCGGAGCGAGCCGGCTGTAGAGGATGTCGACGCGGATATGCGAATCCTTGAGGTACGTGTAGGAGGCGCCGAGAAGGTAGACCACGCCGCCCGCCATGCACAACGAGTCGTAGGCCCAGATGGTGGGGGCGCCGAAGAAATGGCGCGAGATCGTCTCGTACGAGCCAATAATGACAAGGAGAAAAGCAAACCACTTTCCCAAAGCTCCCGAGCCGGCACTTAGTCGGTCGATCAGTCGTGGAAGTTTCAGTATGGTGGACATGCTTCTCTCCTTGCCCTGAAGTTTTTTATTGTTGGTTTATTGTCGTTACTTGATCGCGTTGTACGCCACGCCGAAGGTCTTCATGGAATCGTAGATCTCCTTGAAGATCGGCTTCTCGGACTTCGATTTCTCGGCGTAGAACTTGTCGGCCTCGGCCAGCAGCGCCTCGTCGATGTCCTTGGGCACGCGCAGTACCTCGTTGCCGGCTTCGCGGAACTTCTCGACCGCCTTCAGCGATTCGACGACCAGGTATTCGTGCTGGTCCTGGGTGTGCTTGGCGACCACGGCGACGACGATTTCCTTGAGGTCTTCGGGCAGCTTGGCCCAGGCGTCCTTGTTCACGTAGAAGACCTGCGGGTCGCTGGGCGCGCGGGTCGAGGACAGGTAGACGTACTTCGCCACTTCGTTGAAGTGCATGGTCCAGTTCGACGCCAGCGTGGAATACTCGAAGGCGTCGATGGTGCCGCGCTGCATCGCCTCGAACAGCTCGCCGCCGGGGATGATGACGGTGGCGGCGCCCAGACGCTTGAAGATCTCGCCGCCGTCGCCCATGCAGCGGGCCTTCAGGCCCTTGATGCTCTGCATGCCTTCGAGCTTGACCTTGGAGTGGAAGAAGACCTCTTCCGGCAGCGGCGACAGGGCGCCGGGGAAGGTCATGACGTTGTAGCCTTCCATCATCTTGTTCATGAGGTCGGCGCCGCCGGCGAAATCGAACCAGCTGCGCAGCGCCTCGCCCGGCAGGGCGCCCGGCCGCGAGCTGATGAGGCCGGCGGCCTTCCATTTGTCCAGGTTGTACATCGGGCAGGTGTAGGCCATCTGCAGGACGTTGTCGTGGATGGCGTCGACTTCCTTGTAGGCCGGCACGATGGAGCCGCCGACGAACGGCTTCACCGTCAGGCGGCCGCCCGAGGCCTTGGTGATCGCCTGGCAGCACTTGTCGTGATAGATCTGCGACGGGTCGGATGCCGGCCCGTGGCCCGACGACTTCCAGACGATGGGCTTATCGGCCGCCTTCGCCGACGAGATAAACGGCGCGGCCACCGGTGCCGCCATCGCCATCGCGGTCAGACCCAGGAACTTCTTGCGCGTCAACATCTTCATTTCCTCCTTGTGTGTGCCTGTTCTACGTTTCTTCCTGCCGGGGACAGGGTTTCCCGCGGCAAGGTCGTTTATCCGCCCTTAGTCGATGATGAGGGCGGTTCCGGTCCTGTTGTGGTAGTACCTGTCGCCAAAGGCCTTCAGCCTGTCCATGGCCTTGGGCCCGGTGCAGTGGGACGCCCCGATCACGCGAATCGCCTTCTGCCTCAGGTATTCGATGGTCAGCGAGAGGCTTTCGGGCGAGGCCTCGACCAGGTGCGTACCCCCGACGACTGCATAAATCGGTTTGCCCAGGCGCTGAACGGCTGCGTCCAGCATGTTTTTCACACCCGGATGCGAGCAGCCGAGCACGACGACCAATCCCTGGGGCGTGTCGACGGCCAGCATCACTTCGTCGGCGAAAGTGTCCTCGACGAAGGTGCCGTCGATGCGCACCTTGAAGCGCGGATTGATCGTCTCGTCGGGGTGGAGACGGGGAAAATCCGTGAGCGCATAGATGCCGGCCGCCACTTCGCGCACCGGTTCGTCGAGCGTGACGTGGGCGATGCCGTTCTCTGCCAGCCATCGGGCGTCGAAATCGTTGCCCAGGAACTCGTGGGCCGCGCCCAGTTCGCCGTACTTGTCGTTGAAAAATCCCGGTCCGGTGACGACCGAGAATCCCGAAGTCCTGGCCGCCAGGAAGCGCAGCCCGCCGGAGTGGTCGTAGTGGCCGTGGCTCAGCACCACCGAGCGCACGCCGGTCAGGTCGATGCGCAGTTGGGCGGCGTTGCGGATCAGGGCGTCGGTCTGGCCGGTATCGAAGAGCAGACGGTCGCCCCCGGCGTCGATATGGAAGCTGAGGCCGTGCTCATGGACGAGGCCCTTGTGCTCTCCCTGGGAATTTTCGACGAGGGTGGTGATCTGCAACATGGGGGCTCCGCGGGGTCTCGACGGCCGTCAATGGGTGGAAGATTTCCTAATGTCCCGAATGGCGTTCTTAAGGTGCGTGGCCATGTGCTCCATGGCCGCCTCGGCATCGCCGGCCTTGACCGCCGCCAGCACGAGGCCGTGCTCGCCGACCGTCTTTTCCATGCGCCCGGGGGTATGGAAGCTGGAGATCCAGTCGTCGAATAGCGCCGTGGTGATGGACCGGGTCAGGGCGAACAGCACCTTGTTGTGCGCGGCCCTGGCCAGGAGCTTGTGAAACTCGCGGTCGCACTGGATGGTTTCGGCGGTGAGCCCGAGCCTGGCGTTGCGCACGAATGCCGCGTGCGTCCTCTCGAGCAGGGCGACATCCTCGGCCTTGGCGCCCAGGGCGGCGAGCCGCGCGGTCTGGGGCTCGACAATGAGGCGGACCTCGAAATGCTCCTGCAACGATTGGTCGTTGTTCTTCAGCCAGTCGACAAAGCCCTCGAAGGGATGGGCATCGGTGTTGACGATGAAGATGCCCTTGCCGTGCTTGACCGAAAGCTGGCCGACGACTTCGAGGATGCGCACGGCCTCGCGCACCGAGGAGCGGCTGACTCCAAGCTTGGCGGTGAGTTCGTTCTCCGAATAGAACTTGTCGCCCGGCGCAAAACCGTCGTCGACGATCATCTGCTTGATGGCGTCCACCATGCTTTCGGAGAGTCTGACCTTCTTGACCGGTCCCACGCCGTCTCCCCTTTGGTTTTCCCATCTTATGCGGGGCGCGCTTACCCGTGCCGGGAAGCATCTTCCGGGTCGGCCACCCACCAGGTTGCCTACTCATCAGACAAGTCGATTGTGATATGCTATAACATATTTGTCAACGGAGGAGCTTCTTGGCTCAGCGTGGGCAGGGACTAGTTGGCGCCGAGCTCGCGGCAGACGGCTTCAATTTCGCGTACAAGCGCTTGGGCGCATTGTGACAGCGCCGCATCTCTCCGGCACATGAGGCCCGCCTCGCGCCGCCACCTAGGTTCGGGCAGGTTGATCATGGCGATCCCGCTCACCTGGTCGGCGTCGATGATCGAATTGGTGGCGAAACTGACGAAGTTCGAGCTCCGCATCATGGCCAGGATGAACGAGATCGAGTTGGACTCGATCACCGGGCGGGGCGGGGCCTTGCCGCTCAGGTGGTAAAGGGCTTCCAGCCGTTGGCGTTGCAGCATGTCCTTGGTCGGCAGGATCCAGCCGTAGGCGTCAAGATCCTCCAACGTGGGGTGCGCAATCGACAGCAGCGGATGCTCGGCCCTGGCGATGACCCCGATCTCGTCGAACGTCAAGGGATGCACGGTGATGTCCGGATCGGCTTCCATCTCGTCGCAGGCCGCGATGACGAAATCGAGCTCACCCTGTTTGAGCGATTCCTTGAGGCTGGCGTTGAATCCGCCCTCGACGCGGATGTGCACGGCGGGCCGCTTCTCGACGAAGCGGGCGATGGCCGTCGGCAGCAACCGGCGCAGCCAGGACGGTCCCGCGCCGACGGTCAGGGTTCCGCTCAATCCCTCGCTCAGGGATTGCAATTCGCTGCGGGCGTTGCGCAGGTCGGCGGAGACCAGGCGCGCGTGCTGAACCAGATGCCGGCCCAACTCGGTCGGCCGGGTGCCACGGGGCAGGCGCTGGAAAACGGCGGCCCCGATCTCCTGCTCAAGGCGCTGGATGCTTTTCGTCAGTCCGGACTGCGTGATGCCGATGGCCTCGGCGGCCTGGCCGATGCTCCCATGTTCGACGACTGCGAGGAAGTGGTCCAGATCGCGAGGGTTCATCGATCCATTCCCAACGCTCATGGATAGGTGAAAATAAGAGAGTTGTTGGAAGGGATCGGCGTTGTCAATATCTACTTTGGAATCGATCAAAAAAGGCCCGCGACGAACCAGGGCGGCGATTCCCTCGTCAGACAGAGGCTCACGAAGAGGGAGAACTCATGATGTCATTCGGCAAGACGATTCTTGCGGCGATGTCCGCCGCGGCGGCGATGGCGTTCGTGGCCCCGTCGGGGGCCGCGGCGGCATATCCCGAGAAACCCATCAGGATCATCGTACCCACCGGAGCCGGAGGCGCCATGGACGGCATCGCCCGGATCTTCGAGCGGGCGTTTGAGGAACATAAGATCCTGCCGCAGCGCATGGTGGTCGTGAACATGGACGGAGCCGGCGGCACCATCGGCACCCGCGCCATCAAGGACGCCCCTCCCGACGGTTACACGATCGGTCTGTGGCACAACGGCCTTGTGACTTCGGCGGCGATGGGGGTCACCGACTTCGACCACTCCGCCTTCACGATCATCGGCTCGACGGGGTTCGCGGTCATGGGGCTTGCCGTCAAGGCCGATGGCCCGATCGATTCCTTCAAGAAAATGATCGAGATGTCGAAGGCCCAAGCCAACAGCGTCAAGGTGGCGGTCAACATCGGGCTGCCCGTTCATTTCATTCCGCTGACGGTGGCCAGCAAGGCCGGCGTCGAGATGCGGATGGTCCAGGTCGGCGGCGGGGCCAAGCGCCTTGCCTCGGTGCTGGGCGGCCATACCGACGTCGCCCTGTTCTCGGTCCAGGAGTTCCTGAAATACGAACCCTCCGGGCTGAAGCCGATCAACGTATTTTCCAAGGAGCGGGCACCCCTGGTTCCGGACGTTCCGACCGCCGTGGAAATGGGGGTCGACGTTCAGGCCACCGATTCGCGAATCTGGCTGGCACCCAAGGACGTTCCGCCGGATCGCATCGCCTATTTGGTCGAGGCGTTCAAGACGGCGATGTCCAAGCCCGACGTCAAGGAGCGGCTGGAAGGATTCGGCATCAATTCGAACTTCATCGATCCGGTGACGCTGACCGAAGAACTCGACCGAACCCGCGCCGAGGTGGTGCCGTTGGTGGCCAAGGCCCGGGCCCTGCCCCAATAAACAGGTCTTGCCAGGGGCGGTCGCCGGACGGGGCCGCCCCACCGCTTGCCATCGTCGAGATCCGGCAGAGGACGGGAGGGATCATGCTTCAACCTTCACGGACGCCGCGCGTCGATATCGTCGTGGCGGTGACGTTGTTGGCATTGGCGGGGTTGGTGTGGTGGGAATCGCGAAGGATTGCGCCGCCGTTCTTCGATCCCTTGGGTTCGGCCGCGTTTCCGCGCGCCGCGGCGATCCTGATTTCGGCGCTGGCGACGGTGGTGTTGATTCGCGCCGCAATGGGGCTCCGCCTGGGCGTTCGGCCCCCGACGATACCGTATCGACCCCGTCCCGATTTGGCGATCGGCGTCGTGCTGCTCGCCGTGCTGTATGTCGGCGCGATGGATCTGAAGGTGCTCGGATTTCCCTGGGCCACGATGATCTTCGTGTTCCTCAGCGGAGCCGCCCTGGGAGGGTTCGATCGCCGGATCATGGCCTACAGCGCCGCGATTGCCGTCGCGTTGGGAGGCGGTTGCACCTACCTGCTCCGCGACGTGTTCTACATCGACCTGCCCTTCTAGCCGCGGCGATCGGACGCTTATACCGCAATGACCCTCGACCTGCTTGATGCGCTCGTTTTCGTCCTGACGCCGGTGCCGCTGTTCTGGCTGCTGCTGGGCGTGACGGCGGGCATCTTCGTCGGTGCCATCCCGGGCCTGTCGGGTGGAATGCTCATCGTGCTGGTGATGCCGCTTACGTTCTATATGGACAGCACTTTCGCGCTCGTCCTGATGATCGGCATCTATGTGGGGTCGGTCAGCGGCGGCCTGATCAGCGCGACGCTCCTGCGGATGCCGGGGACGCCGTCGTCAATCATGACCACCTTCGACGGCTATCCGATGGCCCGCGATGGAAAGCCGGGCCGGGCGCTGGGCCTCGGCATTGGCTCGTCCCTGGTCGGCGGGTTGATCGCCGGCATCTTCCTGGTCGTGCTTTCGCCCCCGCTTTCGCGATGGGCGACGACTTTCGGACCGTGGGAGTATTTCGCCCTGGTCGTCATGGCCCTGGTCTTGATCGCGGCCATCAGCCAGGGGTCGATGATCAAGGGTCTGCTTGCCGGCATCCTGGGTGTCGCGGTGGCGATGCCCGGCCTTAACGAATCGGATGGCCAACTGCGCCTGACCCTTGGCTTCCATGCCCTCGATAACGGCTTCGATCTGTTGCCGGTTCTACTCGGCGTGTTCGTCATGAGCCAGATCATCAAGGATGCGCTCGAGATCGAGAAACGAGCGATACCGCTGACCCTCGGCTCGGCGCCGGTCTGGATGCGGCTTGCCGATCTTCGCCGGCACGGAATGAATATGCTGCGGTCGTCGGTCATCGGGACGTGGATCGGCATCCTGCCCGGCGTCGGTGCCAGCATCTCGTCGATGGTCGCCTACGGGGTCGCCCGCAGCGTATCCAAGCACCCGGAGGAATTCGGCACCGGATCGGAGGAGGGAATCGTCGCCTCCGAGACGGCCAACAACGCCAATGTCGGGGGTGCGCTGATCCCGCTGGTGACCATGGGCATTCCGGGCAGCCCGATGGATGCGTTCCTGCTTGGCGCCCTGATCCTCCACAACATCCAGCCCGGCCCGCTGCTGTTCCAGACCAACAAGGCCCTGGTTTGGGCGATGATAGCGGCCTACCTGATCGGCAACGTAGCCATGTTCCTGATCATGACGCTGTCGGTCCGCTGGGTGGGGCGTCTGATCAACGTGCACCGCGCCTACCTGCTGCCGGCGATCTTCTTCTTCTGCGTCATCGGGGCTTTTGCGCTGAGCAACCGAATGTTCGACGTGTGGGTGGTGATCGGTTTCGGCGTCGTCGGATTTGCCCTGGAGCGAGCCAACATTCCGCTCGGCCCGTTCGTCATCGGTTTCGTGCTGTCCCGGATTCTCGAGGGCCAGCTTCGGTCGGCCTTGATGTCGTCCGGCGGCTCCCTCGACGAACTGTTCACCCGCCCGATCGCCCTGACCTTCCTGGTGGTGTCGTTGGCGATGCTGGCTTATCCCCTCATCGACCCGTGGCGAAGGCGCCTGCGGAACCATGCCCAAGTGAAACAACGGAGGAGCCCATGAAGAAGACGAACGTCTTGTTCCTGATGGCGGACGAGCACAGTTCCCGGGTTCTTGGCTGCTATGGCAATCCGGTGATCCGCACGCCCAATCTAGATGGCTTGGCGGCCGCCGGCACTCGTTTCACCAGCGCCTACACGCCCTGTCCGATCTGCGTGCCGGCGCGCGGCGCGCTGCAGACGGGGCGCCATGTCCACGAGATCGGCTCGTGGTGCAACGGGACGCCCTACCACGGCCAGATCCGTGGCTGGGGCCATCGTTTGATCGACCTCGGCCATCGGGTCGTCTCGGTCGGTAAGCTGCACCTGCGCTCGTCCGATGACCCCAACGGTTTCGACGAGGAAATCCTGCCCATGCACGTCCTGGACGGCATCGGCGATCTTCACGGCATGGTCCGCAATCCGCCGCCTCAACGTCCGGGCATCCGGCTGCTGGCGGAAAAGGTGCAGGGTGGGGAATCCTCCTACACCGTCTATGATACGCAGATCACTGATAGGGCCTGCGAATGGATTCGGACGACCGGTCCCGGTACCGAAAAGCCGTGGGTGCTGTTCGTTTCGTTCGTGCGACCGCACTTCCCGCTCATCGCGCCCGAACGCTTCATGCAGCACTACCTGAAGGCCGACCTTCCTCGGCCATTCGGATCGGTGCCTGATCATCCGGTCATGAAGGAGATCCGCCGGATCCAGAACTATGACGACTACTTCGTCGACGACGACCATCGCCGCCGCGCGATTGCCGCCTATTACGGAATGGTGAGTGCCGTCGACGAGGACATCGGCCGTGTCCTCGATGCCCTGCGCGACAGCGGCCAAGCGGACGATACGCTGGTCATCTATACTTCCGACCACGGTGACAATCTCGGGAACCGAGGATTCTGGGGCAAGTCCAACATGTATGAGGACAGCGCCGGCGTGCCCATGATCCTCGCCGGTCCGGGAATGCCGCGAGGCGGCGTCGTCGGCACGCCGGTGACGCTCCTCGATCTTCCGCAGACCATCATCGAGGCGGTCGGCGAACACCTGACCGAGGAGGAACGTGCCGACCTGCCGGGCCGGTCCCTGTTCGGCATTGCCGGGGGCGACCACACCGATCGAGCCGTTCTTTCGGAATATCACGCGGTAGCCGCCATCACCGGGATCTTCATGATACGCTACCGGAAGTGGAAACTCGTCTATTTCGTCGGCTATCCGGCGCAGTTGTTCGACCTTGAGGCCGATCCGTTGGAACAGAACGACCTCGGCCAGGCTCCCGGGTTCGCGGACGTCCGCCGCATGTTGGAACGAAAATTGCGCGCCATCTGCGACCCGGAGGCGGTTTCGGAGCGGGCCTTTCAGGACCAAGCGGCGATGATCGAGCACCACGGCGGAACCGATGCCATCTTCAGGCGCGGCGAGTTCCCGCACACACCGGCGCCCGGCGAAGCGCCCATCATGGGAACGTGACGGGAAGAGAGCAGCCATGCCGCCGATGGAGGCCCAGCCCTTTCACGTGATGGTGAAGCCGAACGGCCCGCGCTGTAACCTGGACTGTACCTACTGCTATTACCTTGAAAAGGAGCGCCTGTACCCGGAAGCCAAGAAGTTCCGCATGCCCGATGCGGTGCTCGAGACTTACGTGCGCGACTACATCGCCTCGCAGGCCAAGACCGGGGCGCCGGAGATCTGGTTCAACTGGCAGGGCGGCGAGCCGACGCTGCTGGGCGTCGGTTTTTTCCGTCATGTGGTTGAACTGGAGGGCAAGTACGCGCCGTCCGGAATGCCCGTCCGCAACGCCCTGCAGACCAACGGGACCCTGCTCGACGACGAATGGGCGATCTTCTTCAAGGAGCACGGTTTCCTTGTCGGTCTCAGCATCGACGGCCCGCGCGAATTGCACGACCGATACCGCGTCGATCGGGCGGAGCGGCCCACCTTCGACAAGGTGATGGAAGCGGTGGCGCTGTTGCAGGGCCACCAGGTGGATTTCAACGCGCTGACCGTCGTGCACCGGCAGAACGCCAGGAAGCCGCGCGAGGTTTACCGCTTCCTCAAAAGCATCGGCGTCGAGTACATGCAGTTCATCCCCATCGTCGAGCGGACGGCCGATGG
>JACZKS010000051.1 GCA_014859895.1 Rhodospirillales bacterium | reverse complement strand
GGGGGCGGCCGCTTCCGGCTTAAGCCGGGGTTCCCGGGCCCAAGGCGGTGGTGAGGGCTTTTGCGAGGTCGGGGCCGGTGAAGGGTTTGCGCAGGAGCGGGAAGGGGATGTCGGGCGTGCCGGCTTTCTTGAAGGACCGTTCGGGGTAGCCCGAGATCAGGATCGTCTTCAGGCCGGGGCGTTTGCCCGAGGCTTGTTTGGCGAGCGCGATGCCGCTGGTCTCGCCGGGCAGGATGACGTCGCTGATCAGCACCCCGATGGCCGGATCGGCCTCGATGATGCCCAGCGCCGGGGCGGCGCCTTCGGCCTCCACCACCTCGCAGCCCAGCGTTTCGAGCAGCAGCCGGGTGGCGGCGCGCACGTCGGCGTCGTCCTCGACCAGCAGCACCCGGGCGCGGATTTCGCCGGCCGGGCGGGGCCGGGCGGACTCGGCGGCCGGCGCCGCTTCTTCGGCCTCGTCCCCGGGCTCGGCCGCCGGCAGCAGGATGCTGACCGTGGTGCCCTTGCCGACCGTGCTGTCGATGATGGCGGTGCCGTCCGACTGGCGGGCGAAGCCGTAGACCATGGAAAGCCCGAGCCCGCTGCCCTGGCCCACTTCGCGGGTGGTGAAGAAGGGCTCGAAGGCCCGGTTCGCCACTTCCTGGGGCATGCCGGTGCCGGTGTCGATGACCGAGATTTCCACGTAGTCCCCGGCCGGCAGGCCGTCGGGGCCGGCGGCGTCGAACCGGCGGCGGCCGAGCCCGAAGGTCAGCGTGCCGCCGTCCGGCATGGCGGCCCTGGCGCTCAACGCCAGGTTGAGCAGCGCGCTGGCCAGGCTGCTCTCGTCGACCGAAACCCAGGCGGCCTCGAGGCCGTAGCGGGCCCGGACCAGGATGCCCTCGTCCAGCGTGCGGGCCAGCAGCCGGGTTTCCCCGGCCAGCCAGGCCCGCGCCTCGATGCGGCGGGGGGTAAGCACCTGCTGGCGCGAGAAGGCCAACAGCTTGCCGGTCAGCTCGGCGCCGCGCCGCCCGGCCGCTGCGCGTCCTCGATGAGCGCCGCCGCCCGGGCGGGGTTGCCGATCTCCATGCAGGCCAGCGCCAGGCTGGTCTCGACGACCTGGAGGATGTTGTTGAAGTCGTGCGCCACGCCGCCCGAAAGCTGGCCCACCACCTGCATGCGCAGCGCCTGGCGGAGCTGGCTTTCGGCGGCCCGCTGGGCGGAAATGTCGAGCGCGGTGGAACCGACGCCGACGACGGCGCCGCGGTGGTCCTCGATGGGGAAGCGCACGTGCAGCTCGGGCCTGACGCCGCCGTCCGGGAGCCGGATATCGAACGTGGCGGTCTGCGGCGCCCGCTCGGTGGTGGCCAGAAGGTCGAGGCGGGCGATCTCGGCGGCGATGTCGAGGGTGTGGATGTCGGCGGCCGGGCGGCCCTTGAATTCGTCCAACGTCATGCCGGCGCGGCTGAGCGCCTCGCGGTTGGCCCATTGCACCCGGCCGTCGAGGCCGCTCATCGTGATCGCCATCGGCGCGGCGGCGGCCAGCGAATGGAAGCGGGCCTCGCTTTCGCGCAGCGCCCCGACCGCCCGGCCGAGGCCGGCCGAGGGGATGCGCACGCAGGCGTAGGCGGCGGCGGCCAGCAGCAGGCTGGCCAGGACCGCGAGGCCGGCGTCGGCGATCAGCGGCCACAGGGTGGCCTCCACCATGACGGTGCCGACCTGCCGGGCGCCGGCGACGATCGGCGCCTCGACGCGGGCCACCGGGGCGGCCTGGGCCTCACCCACGACGATGGGGTTTCCGCCCTCGACGGGCGAGATCAGCCGCCGGCCGGGGTCGGTGGGCGCGAGCGGGCGCACCAGCTCGGCGACCCGGGCCTCGCTGAAGCGCCAGGTCGGCCCCTGGACGTAGGCGTAGCGGGCCACCTGCTCGGCGGTCAGCGCGGCCTGGAAGCGGCGCAGGTCGAGGAAGTTGAGGTAGCCCAGCGTGGTGAACAGGATCGGGCCGACGATGGCGATGGCGATGGCGAGCAGCAGCGCGGCGCGCCCGACGAAGCGGTTGTGGCGCAGCACGCCGGCCAACGGCAGGCCGGCGTCGGCATGCGGGTTACTGGACAGGTTCGCCGCCATGATCCCGGATGATTTTCTGGCCGGCGGGGGAACGCGCAAAGGCGATGAACTTCGCCGCGCCGGGGGCGGCCTTGGCCGGCAGCAGGAAGCAGACGCGCGTCGGCATCGGGTAGGTGCCGTCGGCCAGGGTCTTCGGCCCCGGGTCGACGCCGTCCAGCGCAAGCGGAAGCAGCGCGAGCTTCTCGGCCTTGACCTGCAACAGGGTGGCGATGGCGAACGAGCCCTCGATCTGCGCCGCCAGGGCGACATTTTCCTGGTCGGTCGCCCCGACCGGGATGCCGGGGCGGGCGAAGGCCTTGGCCAGCGCCTCTTCCATGCCCGGCACCAGGCGGATCAGGTAGGGGTTCTCGGTCCCGGCCGGCGAGCGCAGGATCACCTTCAAGGGCTGGCCGTCGGGCCAGCGCGGGTTGGGGTCGGCAAAGAGGCGGGGCAGCGAGGAAAGGCTGATGCCCGGCGCGGCGTGCCGCGAGGTGACGAAGACCAGCGCGGTGGTCAGGCAGGCGCCCTCCTTGATGCCGATGGCCTTCTCGGCCTCTTTCAGCGGCCGGGCGGCGATGGCGATGTCGATGGCGCCGGCCCCCAGCGCCTTGATGCCGCCGGGGGTGCCGAGGCTGGGCAGCACGGCGGTGGAAACGGAGGGGTCGGAAGCGGCCAGCCCCTCGCCCAGGATATCGGCCAGCTGCAACCCGAGGCCGGTGCCCCCGACGCGCACGGGCTCGGCGGCGCCGCCGCCCGCCCACAAAAGAACCGCCGCGCCCATGGCGGCGGACATGGCTTTGCCGTGACGGACGTTCAACGGGAGCATACCACCCTCAAGAGCTTCGGTTATGGCCGAAGTATCGGCGAGCTCTGTTTCGGAGTTATGTCAAACAGTGCCGGCTTCGTAACGAATTGTAAAGGATTGGTGACAGGCTGAAACGGGGCAAAAAAAAGACCGGGCCCAAAAGGGCCCGGCGAGTCTTACAGGGAGGCTTCACGTCTGGGAGACGCGGGGTTTGGTCCAGAGGACCTCACCCAAGTTCGGGCAGGGCGCCCGAACACAATAAGACTAACTTGCATCGTATCCCGGGACCAATGCCGCTTCGGCAAGGCAGCCATGCAATTTACGCAGGGCTGAAAGGGCCTACAGCTTGAACTGCGGAAGGGCCCGGATCTCGGCGCTGGTGAGCGTCGTTTGCAGTTTCATGTCGTCGCCCGTGCCGACGGGCCGGAGCTGCGGCCAATAGAGCACGACGTCATGGGTGCCGACGCCCAACTGGCTGCCGACCGAGACGACGATCTGGCTGCCGGCAATGCTGTCGATCTCGCCGATGGTCGCGCCATCGGCGGTGATGACCTCCATGCCAATCGCCGAAGCCGGCGATTCGGTGTAGGGCGCAGACGATGGCTTGGCCATGGCGATCGAATCCGCGCGCGGGTCGGTGGACCCCGAGGGCATCCACTGGACCGGCTGGCCCGGTGCCACCGGGGCCGTCCACAGCAGCGTGCTGGCCCCGCCGTCGGCGCCTGGCACCGCCTCGGCGGCCAGCGCGGCGCCGGCCAGCGTAAGGGTTGCCGCGCCGAGGATCGTTGCGAACATCGTTGTCTTTTTCATCGTCGGTATCCTTCACTGAGTTCCTGGAACATGCGTCCGGCGCCAAACGTGGAAGGGCCGGTGCATGGCCTATGGATTCGATATGGGTGCCGGCGGCGGGCGGCATCAGCCTCGGAATCTACTCAAGCCGGGAATTTCGGGGACAGTATATTTAATTCCAACGCAGCCGTGTTGCCGTCCTGGAATCGCCGTCGCCGGAATTAAATATACTGTCCCCGAAATTCCCCCGGCTGGACCAGTCCGACGATCGTCTCGGTCAGGGCGTCGGCGAAGGGCTCGTCGATGGCGGCGTGGCCGATGAGCAGGCGATACCACATGGCGCCGAAAACGAGGTCGAGCAGCATGTCCAGGTTTTGCCCGGGGCCGATCTCCCCGCGCTCCGCCGCCCGCAGGAGAACCGATTTCAGCACCGCGCGCCGCCTTGCCGCGAAGGTGTCGCGGAACCGCTGGCGAAACCCTTCGTCCATTTGCGCGCGGGCCATGAGGAAGCGCAGATGGGCGCCGCCGCCGTCGGCGATCGCCTTCATCGACTGCCTCAGGAACGGGCGGAGGGTTTCCCGCAAGGACCCGCGAGGGGGAACGGCGATGGTTTCGTCGGCCTGGCGCAGCAGGGCCTCCAGCACGAGATCGGCCAGCGTGGGCCACCAGCGGTAGATGGTCGGCTTGCCGACCCCGGCCCGCCTGGCGATGGCCTCGATGGTCAGCCCGGCCCCGCCTTTTTCATTGAGCAGGGCCTGGGCCGCGCCGATGATCGCTTCCCGCGATTTTTCGCTTCGGGGGCGTCCGATTTTGGCCGTCGCCATGGTCTCGGCTCCTGGGCTCTCCGATGTCGCGCTTGACAAAGGATGGCACATTCGTTACGTACCGTCACGAAATTAATTTGGTCAAGCCAATGAACATTGAACGCCTGAAACTGGTTTATTTCTCGCCGACCGGAACGACAAGGGCGGTCGCCCAAGCCATCGCGCGCGGCATCGCCCCGAGGGTCCTGGACGTCATCGACATCACCAAGCCGGACGCGAGAACGCATCCGCTGCCGACCCATGAAGACGACCTGCTGGTGGTGGCGGTTCCCGTCTACATGGGAAGGGTTCCGGACCTGCTGGGCGAATGGCTGAACGCCATTCAGGCCGACGGCACGCCCACGGTCTGCGTCGTCGTCTATGGCAATCGCGTCTATGACAATGCGCTTCTCGAACTCAACGATATCGTCCGGGGCCGCGGGTGTGTTCCCGTCGCCTCGGCGGCCTATGTCGGGGAACACTCGTTCTCGAATGCCGAAACGCCGGTCGCGCCCGGGCGTCCCGACAAGGACGATTTGGCGCACGCGGAAGCCTTCGGGCGGCAAATCCGGGCAAAGCTGCTCGCCCTCCCGCCAAGCTCGAAAATTCAGGGCGTCGCCGTGCCCGGCGCCCATCCCTATGGCGGGGTGACGACGCTGTGGAATGTCGATTTCATCGAGGTGAACGCGCTGTGCCCGCAATGCGGGGTGTGCGCCGAGGTGTGTCCGGTGGGGGCCATCGATCCCCAGGACAGCGCGAGGATCGATCAGGTAAAATGCATCACCTGCTGCGCCTGCATCAAGAACTGCCCGCAGGACGCCCGGACCATGAAACCCGGCCCGGTCAAGGACGCCGCGATCAGGCTTAATCGGTTTTGCAAAGAACAGAAAAAGCCGGAATACTTCTTGTAAATAATTTCGGTGAGTGCACTGTCACCGAAATAAGGAAGCGCCCGTTGCTCATTCCCACCGACCTTGCCTCCTTTCTCGAGCTGATCGGCCAGCACGGCGACGCCGCCTACAGCCTGATCTTCGCCTATGCCGCCTCGCACAGCCTGCTGTTCACGCTGTTCGCCGGCTATGCCGCCCATGCCGGGGCGTTTTCCTTCTGGCCGCTGGTGTTCGTCTGCTGGACCGGCAGCTTCCTCGGCGACGTGGTTCGCTTCTGGATCGGCATGCGCTTCGGCACCCGCTGGCTGGGCTCGTTCCCGAGGCTGCAACGCGCGGTGGAGACGGCGGCCCGGCTGGCCGGCCGCCACGCCATCTGGATGATCCTCACGCACCGCTATCCGCACGGCATCCGAGGCGTGGCCGGCTTCGCCTACGGGATGTCGGACATCGGCTGGCGGGTTTTCCTGTTCCTCAACTTCTTCGCCGCCGGGCTGTGGGCGGTGGCCATCGTGTCGGCCGGCTACGCCTTCGGCCAGGTGTCGGCCAAACTGATGGACGACGTCTCCTCGGCGCTTGGCATCGGCATGCTGGTGGCCTTCCTCGGCCTTTCCTGGGTGCTCAGCAAAAAGCTCGAACGGGTGGCGGAACGCGGCTGACCGGCTGAAAAAAACAAGGTTTCGACACAGAGAACACAGAGAATAGATTTTTTCACTCTGTGCCCTCTGTGTCGGCCTTTTTTTCCCGAATTTCGTATGGCGTCCCCGAAATTATGGGGTGAGGCGCAGGAGTTTGCCGTTGGATTCGTCGGTCAGCACGTAGATGGCGCCGTCGGGGCCCTGGCGGACGTCGCGCACGCGGGCGTCGAGCGGGATGCGCTCCTCGCCGGTCACCCGGGTGCCGTCGAGCGTAAGGCGCACCAGGCCGCGGGACACCAGGCCGCCGACCAGCAGGCTGCCCTTCCAGCCGGGGATGAGATCGGCGGTATAGAAAGCCATGCCGGAGGCGGCGATGACCGGCGTCCACTGGTAGATGGCGTCCGTCAGGTCGGGGCGGGTGGCCGGTTCGGCGATCGGCCAGCCGGAATAGTGGCTGCCCCAGCTGACCAGCGGCCAGCCGTAGTTTTTTCCGGCCTCGGGGAGGTTGATCTCGTCGCCGCCGCGCGGGCCGTGCTCGTGCTGCCACAGGGCCCCGGTTTCGGGGTGCAGCGCCGCGCCCTGGCCGTTGCGATGGCCGTAGGAGAAGATCTCGGGGGCGACGCCGGAGCGGCCGGCGAAAGGGTTGTCGGCGGGCACCGAACCGTCGGCCTCGATGCGCACGATGGTGCCGATGGTGTTGGCCAGGTCCTGGGCCGGCTCGCCCTGGCCGCGGTCGCCCAGGGTGACGAAGAGGCGGCCGTCGCGGGCGAACACCAGGCGCGATCCGAAATGCTGGCCGGCGTTAACCTTGGGCTGCTGGCGGAAGATGACTTCGGTGGCCTCGAGGGCCGAGGCGGCCTCGTTGAGCCGGCCGCGGGCGACGGCGGTGGAGGCGCCGCCGTCGCCGGGCTCGGCATACGATAGATAGACCAGGCGGTCCTCGTTGAACTTCGGCGACAGCGCGACGTCGAGCAGCCCGCCCTGGCCGGAGGCATGGACGGCGGGCACGCCGGCCACCGGCGCCGAGACGCCGCCCCCCGGCACCACCACGCGCAGCCGCCCCGGCCGCTCGGTCACCAGCAGGCGGCCGTCGGGCAGGAAGGCCATGCCCCAGGGATGCTCCAGCCCGCCGGCCACCACCTCGATCTTAAGCGGCCCGGCGGCGGTATCGACGGCGGGCTGGAGC
>JACZKS010000050.1 GCA_014859895.1 Rhodospirillales bacterium | reverse complement strand
TACTGGGCGCCCAGCGCGTTGATCTTCTTGGCGAACTCCTTGGTCTCGACCGGCGCGATCGAGCTCATGTCGACGACGATCTTGCCCTTGAGATCGGCCTCGGCCACCCCGTTCTCGCCAAAAAGCACCGCTGCCACATGCGGCGTGTCCGGAACCATGACGATGACGACCTCGCCGAACGCCGCCGCCTCCTTGGAGGAGCCGACCTTCTTGGCCCCCTTGTCCAGCACTTCCTGGCGGATGGTCCCCACGTCGTAGACGGCAACCTCATGGCCGCCGTCGATCAGGTGAACCGCCATCGGCGCGCCCATGATCCCAACCCCAATGAAACCGATCTTCATCTCAATCTCTCCCTTGCATAATTCACAAAAATCACTTGTAGGGTGCGAACCAGCCGAGGCCAGCCTCGGTGCCCGCCGCCGGAACGTATTCGCAGCCGATCCAGCCCTGGTAACCGGCCTCGTCGATGGCCTTGAACAGGAAGGGATAATTGATCTCACCGGTACCCGGCTCGTGGCGGCCGGGGGTGTCGGCCAGCTGCATGTGGCCGATGACGCCGATGTTGGCCTTGATCGTGGTGGCCAGCTCGCCTTCCATCCGCTGCATGTGGTAGATGTCGTATTGCAATTTGAGGTTCGGCGCTCCCACCTCGGCGATGATGTCGATCGCCTGCTTCGAGTAGTTCAAATAGAAGCCGGGCATGTCGCGGAAGTTGATCGGCTCGATCACCAGCATAAGGCCGGCCTTGGCGGTTTCCGCCGCCGCGAACTTGATGTTGGCGACATAGGTGGCACGCAGTTTGTCCTCGGCGACGTCCTTCGGCTTAAGACCCGCCATGGCGTGCACGCGCGGGCATTTGAGCGCCTTGGCGTAGTCGACGGCCTTGCCGACCGAGTCCTGGAACTCACCGATGCGGTCGGGCAGGCAGGCCAGGCCGCGCTCGCCCTTCGCCCAATCGCCGGGCGGCATGTTGAACAGCACCTGCGTAAGCCCGTTCTCGGCCAGCTTGGCGGCCAACTCGTCCTTGGGGTACGCGTACGGGAACAGGTACTCGACCCCCTTGTAACCGGCCATGGCGGCGGCCTTGAAGCGATCGAGGAAATCGACCTCGTTGAACTGCATCGACAGGTTGGCGGCGAATTTCGGCATGGCACTCTCCCTTGGACATCGACCCGATCCCGGATCGTCTCTCGCCCCCTCCTAATTCGTCGCGAGGCGGACAACAAGCTCTCTCGCCTCGAAAACGTTTCACCAGGAGAAAAAACACGAAAGATTCTGAAAATCACCCGCCCCCTAGATATACCGGCCGGTGGCCCGGCGGGCAAACGATTGGGGCGGCCGGCCGCCTCTTGACGCCAAATCGCCGCTCCCGTAGCCTGGACAAGTTCAAGGTGACGGTTTCATCCAAACGCCTCGGCCGGCGGATGAAAAAAAGGGAACACGGTGCGATCCTAAATCGGATTCAGTCCGTGGCTGCCCCCGCAACTGTGAGCGGCGAGTCTGCGCCCCTGGAAGCCACTGGGAAACTGGGAAGGCGGGGCACCAAGATGATGACCCGCGAGCCAGGAGACCTGCCGCCACCTGCGTCACCTACCAGTGGACGGGGTCTTTCCAGTGGTCCGGTATTCCGAGTGCGGTGACGCCGCTTTGTGGTGTGGCCGCATGGGAAAATCGGACCGCGGAAAATGGATGCCTTTCAGTCAAGATTCGTGAAGGGAACACCGGGCGTCTTTGCCGCGCGCCGGTCCCCTAAGTCTTTCTCGTGCGTGCTTCTTTCCCGATCCTATGAAGGAGGCAGGACTCATGAGAACCTATCGAAATCGCTATCGAAACGCTGCTGAAACCATCGTGCTTGCCGCCGGCGCGCTTGCCGCCGCCGGCCTCGTCGAAGCAACCGCCCAGGAACCGGACAACCAACTGGAAGAGGTGGTGGTCACCGCCAGCCGCCTCGGCGTCGGCCTCGCCGGCGCGTCGACGACGGTGATCACCGCCGAGGATATCGAACGGTCGCCGACCAGCACACTGCCGGACCTGCTGTCCCGCGAGGCCGGTGTGCAGAGCCGCGACTTCTACAGCGCCTCGGGCGCCGATTCGTCGGTCGACATCCGGGGCTTCGGCGCGACCGCATCGTCGAATACCCTGGTCCTGGTCAATGGCCGCCGGCTCAACGACTTCGATCTCGCCGGCGTCGACTGGAGCAACATCCCGCTCGACAGCATCGAGCGCATCGAAATCACCCGCGGCAATGCCGGCGCCGTGCTTTATGGCGATGGCGCGGTGGGCGGCGTCGTCAACATCATCACCAAAACGGACGTCCCGCAGGGCGCCTCGGGCAAGGTCAGCGCCAAATACGGGTCCTACCGGCACCGCGAAACCAACGTGTCCGCAACTCACGGGGCCGGTGACGTATCACTCAGCGCCTACGGCACCTTCATCGACGCACAGAATTATCGGCAAAACAACGAACTGACCCAGCGCAACCTGGTCACCGAGGTAAGGCGGCGCACAGACGAAGGCCAAATCTACATCAACCTGGGCATCGACGATCAGCGGCTGGGTGCCCCGGGCGCCCGACGGGTCACTCTGACCAGCACCCAACTCGAACCCGAGAACGTGCGGCGCGGCACGTCGACTCCGGAAAACTACGCCCACCAGAGCGGTATTGCGTTGACCCTCGGCGGCACCCGCGAGCTGACCGAAAATGTCGAAGCAATCATCGACGCCGGTTACCGCATCAAGGACAGCCAGGCGTTTCTCGGATCCTATGTCGAAACCGAACTGGCCACCTGGTCGCTGACGCCACGCCTAAGGACCGATTTCGAGGTCCTGGACCGCGCTTCGACGGCCACCATCGGCGTCGACTACTACTACTCCGACTATAGCTCTGAACGACGGCCGACCACTGTTGACAAGCCCGACCATATCTATGACGGCAAGCAGCACAGCCTCGGCCTTTACGTCCAGAACACATCGGCATTCAACGCGACGACTGATCTGTCGCTAGGCAGCCGCCTCCAGTACACCCGCTTCATCGCCGGCGACATCTTCGATTCCAGCGTGGGATGGGACGGCCAGAGGCAGGCCATCGACGACGAAAGCAACGATTTCGCATTCAACCTGGGAATTGACCACCGGATCACCTCGGATCTGGCCGTGTTCGGACGAATCGCCCGCAGCTTTCGCGCGCCGACCATCGACGAGCGCATCGGATCGGACTCCAGCTATCGGTCTTTCGAGTTGAAGACCCAGACCTCGCAAGACGCCGAAGCCGGCGTCCGGATCAAAGCCGGGCCCGTCGAAATCCAAAGCAGCGCCTATTACATGAAGCTCCGTAACGAGCTGCATTACGACCCGGATGCGTTCATCAACAAGAACTTCGATCCGACTCGCCGCTTTGGCGTCGAGAACAATCTTGACTGGCGGGCCAGCGATACGGTCACCGTCAACGCCAACCTGACCTATACCAAAGCCGAGTTCACCGACGGTCCCCTCAAGGGCAATACGGTGCCACTGGTTTCGGACTGGACAGCCAGCACCAGCCTTTCGTGGGACATGATCGAGAGATACCTGACGGGAACGGCGACGGTCAGCTACTACAGTTCCCAGAACATGGAGAACGACGAGGCCAACTTTCAGCCGGAAATGCCCGGCTACACGCTCGTCGATCTGAAACTGGGCGGCGAGTACAACGCGCTGACCTGGTCGGCCACCGTCAACAACGTGCTGGACGTCGACTACTACAACTACGCGGTCGCCAGTTCGTCGACCTACGGCACATTCAACGCCTATCCCCTGCCCGGCCGGACGTACTGGCTGGAAGCGGGGGTGACCTTCTGAGCGGGGGACGCGCGTGAGGATGGGGACGGTCACAGCCATCAGCCGGCAACGAGCGGTCGGAGCCGGCCGCGGTGCGACGATCGTCGCCGCCGCCTGCTCCGCCGCCCTGCACGGCGCGCTGGCGGCCGGCATGTTCCTGTGGCCGGCCGGCCCCGTCCCCTATTCCGCCAGCAATCCCATCGTCGTCGAACTGGTCGCCGAAGCCCCACAAAGCCGCGTCGGAGGCGTGGTGGCGATGGGGTCCGCCTCCGACAACGGACCGAACGCCGACGTTGAGGTGGCGCTGAGCGTCCAATCCGATCCGGACGATGCCGAGCCCATCGCGGATGCGGCGGCGGTACCGGCCCCCTCTCCGAAACCCATCGCACGGGTAGAGCCGCCGACGCCTCGGACGACGGTGCCGATCGCGAGCGCTCCGGTTGTTCCGCGCCCCGCCTGGCGGCCGGATGCGCCGCCCGCGGAACACACCGACCCTTCGCCGGCCGGCCTCGAAACGACGACAGCTTCCGACGCGACATCCGATGGGCCGGCCGTCGCCGCGCTCGCTGGCGAATCCCCGCCGTCGGGAGCCGGCGCAGGCGGCGACATGGCATCGGACGGAGACGTTGCCGCAGGACCGCACGTGGGCCCGCGCTTCGCCGTCGGCTCGGCCGACAACCCCCTTCCCCGCTATCCGATGGCCGCCCGCCGCCGTGGCCTGGAAGGTCGGGTCGTGCTGCGGGTTTTCGTCGCAGCCGACGGCCGGGCCCGGTCGGTCAGCGTGTGGACCGCCAGCCCCCATCCGATCCTCGACGAAGCCGCTGCCGAGACATTGCGCCGCTGGCGGTTCGAGCCGGCCCGGCAGGCCGGCGTGCCGGTGGCCGCCTGGATCGACGTCCCCATCACCTTTCGGCTCAGGGACTGAGCGCGTGGCCGATCAATCCACGTAGGCAACTCCGTCGCCGGCCAGGAATTTTTGCACCCACGCCGGCTGCTTTACGCCCGCGGCGATTTCGCGTTCGACCCCGGTCTCCTTCGTCTTGATGGCTTCGATGGCTTTGACGGCGTCGGCAAAGTGCTCCTGCGGCAGGATGACCACGCCATCGGCGTCGCCGACCACGATGTCGCCCGCCCGCACGACGACGTCGCCGATCGAAATCTCGCCGCCGATCTCGCCGGGACCGGTTTTCTGCGGTGCGTTCGGCGTCAGTCCCTGCGCAAAGACGGGAAGGCCGACGCCGGTCAGGCCCTTGAGGTCGCGCGCCATGCCGTCGGTAACGACCGCAACCGCGCCGGCGTTCTTGAAGAAGCCGGCCATCAGGTCGCCAAGCACGGCCGAGCCGGTCCAGCCGCCGGTGGTGATGACCAGCACATCGCCGGGGGCCAACACACCGACCGCCAGATACGGCGCCAGGTTGTCGCCGGGCCCCGCCCGCACCGTCAGCGCCGAGCCGATGATGGGCGCCGACGGAAACAGCGGCTTGATGGCGGGATCGAGCGCTCCCCGGCGGCCCTGGATATCGGTGAAATTGCCGGTCGGGTAGCCGCTCAGCGCCTTGAGAAGGGCGGGGTCGGTCCGCTTGATGTGGCGATGGATGGTCACGGCCTGGTCGCCTGCCATGGGGAAGATCCTTTCATGATCGTTGCCAAGCGGCGACGATCATGCCCTTCCCCATGGCCGGCGGCAAATGCTCGATGTGGCCGTCAGCCGGCGCGCACGTTGGCCAGGAACTTGTCGACCTCGGCGCGAAGCGTCTCGGACTGCTGGGACAGGTCGGCCGCCGTCGACTGGATCTGGATGGCCGCCGCGCCGGTGTCGTTGGCCGCCTGACTGACGCCGCCGATGTTGGCGGACACCTCCTGGGTTCCCGCCGCCGCCTGCTCGACGTTCCGGGCGATCTCCTGAGTGGCGGCGCCCTGTTCCTCGACCGCCGAGGCGACGCCGGCCGCCACCTCGTCGATCCGGGAGATGGTCTTGCCGATCCCTTCGATGGCCGCCACCGCTTCTTGGGTCGCCGCCTGGATGCCGGCGATCTGCGCCCCGATCTCGTCGGTCGCCTTGGCCGTCTGGTTGGCCAGGTTCTTGACCTCGCTGGCAACGACCGCGAAGCCCTTGCCGGCGTCCCCGGCCCGGGCCGCCTCGATGGTGGCGTTGAGCGCCAGCAGGTTGGTCTGCTCGGCGATGTCGGTGATCAGCGCCACCACTTCGCCGATCTTGTTGGCCGCCTGGGCCAGGCCTTGCACCTTAAGGTTGGTCTGTTCGGCCTCGCTCACCGCCGCGGCGGCGATCTGCGAGGCTTGCGTCACCTGGCGGCTGATC
>JACZKS010000049.1 GCA_014859895.1 Rhodospirillales bacterium | reverse complement strand
GATCAGCCGCCAGGTGACGCAAGCCTCGCAGATCGCCGCCGCGGCGGTGAGCGAGGCCGAACAGACCAACCTTAAGGTGCAAGGCCTGGCCCAGGCGGCCAACAAGATCGGCGAAGTGGTGGCGCTGATCACCGACATCGCTGAACAGACCAACCTGCTGGCGCTCAATGCCACCATCGAGGCGGCGCGGGCCGGAGACGCCGGAAAGGGCTTCGCGGTCGTTGCCAGCGAAGTGAAGAACCTGGCCAACCAAACGGCCAAGGCGACCGACGAGATCGGCGCCCAGATCGCCGGCATCCAGGCGGCGACCCGGGAAGCGGTGGCGGCCATCAACTCGATCACCAAGACCATCTCCAAGATCAACGAGGTCAATTCGGGTGTCGCCTCGGCGGTCGAGGAGCAGGGCGCGGCAACGCAGGAGATCGCGCGGAACGTCGAGCAGGCGGCGGCGGGCACCCAGGAGGTGAGTTCCAACATTGGCGGCGTCAACCAAGCCGCCAACGAAACCGGCACGGCAGCCAAACAGATCAACCGGGCGGCCGGCGAATTGTCGCAGCAGTCCGAGACACTTCGCGCCGAGGTCGACAAGTTCCTGCAGAACCTGCGCGCAGCCTGAATTTCGAGGGCTTCACGTTCAAGGAATGGCGGGCCCCTTGCGGGCTCGCCGTTTACGTCACGGGACGCGTTCGAGGACCAGCTCGAATGTTGTCCCTTTTCCCAGTTCGCTCCGCACGGCCAACTGCCCACCCATCTTGCGGATCAGTTGTCCGCACAGGATCAGGCCGAACCCGGTCCCCTTCTCCTCGGCGGTGCCGACCGACGGTTTCACTCGTTGCTGATCCAGGACCGAGCGGATCTGAGCTTCGCTCATACCGACACCGGAATCGCTGACGCTGATCCGGCTGTGGCCGTCGACGTCGCGGCCTGAAATCCACACCCGTCCCCCGGCATGAGAGAACTTGATGGCGTTTTCGACAAGATTGCGGATGACCACCTCCAACATTCGTTCGTCGGCGACCACCAGATGTTCTGAAGCCGGCGGCTCCAGCACGATCCCCTTGGGCGTGGCGCGATCCTCGAGGTCGCCGAGGACTCTGTCGACCAGCGGAGAGACGGAAACCGGCTGCAGCCTGGGCTCCGGAGTCTCCCGTTGCATCAGGGAATAGGCGAGCAGATTTTCCAGCATCCGGTGGGAATCCTTCACCACCCGATGAATGCGCGTCACCTCGTCGGCGATCTGAGCCGTCGACAGATCCTTCACCCGGGCCTCGAGCAGCGCGGTGAACCCGATGATGGCCGTGAACGCATTGCGCAGGTCGTGGCCGATAATGGAAATCAGGCGATTGTTCTCGGCATCGAGTTCGCAAAGCTGCCGGCGGGACGCTTCGATGATGTCGTTGGCCTTGGCCAATCGTCGGACTTCCCCCGTTGCCGTCTCGTGCCGGCGCATGAGATCCCGCTCGAGGTTCTTGACGGCTGTGATGTCGCGTTCGATGGCGGCGAAATGGGTGACCTTGTCGTCGGGATCGCGCAGTGGAACGATAATCATGTCGAGCCAGTAGGACTGGCCCGATTTCGTATAGTTGACCACTTCGACCCGGATAGGTTCACCCGCCTTGAGGGCAGTCCGGACGCGTTCCAGGGTCGCCCGGTCGGTATCCTCGCCCTGCAGCATGCGGGGATCGTTGCCGATGGTTTCCTCGGGTGTGAAGCCGGTCAGCTCGTAGAAGGCCTGGTTGGCGTAAACGATTTTCGGCCCCGGCTTGTCCAGTGGCTCCGCCTCGGTGATGAGGATGACGTCCTTGGCATTGTCGAGCGCGCCCTGAAAGATCCACTGCGGCAGAACGGGTATCGACTTCCGCTTCTTCGGCATGTTCCCTCTCAACCACAAGGCGCAACTATTCTAGCCCGTCTCGTTCTTAAGATAACTGGTGAACTGCGGAAGGCTTTTTAAGACCGGCCGGATGTGGATCGGCAAGACATCCCGATTCGATGTTGAGCCGCAGCCTATCTTCTCGCCCATCCGGCAAGTAGTCATAAATATAAAATATTAGTACAATTTTATGCAAAACAAAAACACTCCGTAATTTGGCCTTTCTCCAACTTATACATACATTTATTGTTAAAAAAATAGAATAACTTCTGTCGATGTTCCGGGCCGCTTCGATAACTCTCGAAAATGATACGACATGGCCCTCGAAATGCGCACAGACAGATGGCCTGCCGGCAGGTCGGCCCGTACCGCCTCGTCAGGGGCACCTTCTCGCGATTATTTTCTTTTGCGTCTCGGGGAAGCGGATCGCCGCGCGGGGCCCCGGCCCTTCGTCAATTCGCCGTAGAGGTCGAGATACTCGCGGGCGGCACGGGTCCAACTGAAATCCTGTTCCATGGCACGCCGTTGCAGAACCCGCCAGGCCGGGCGCTTGCGGTATACCGCAAGGGCCCGGGAAACGGCGCCGGACAGAGCGAGCGAGGTAGCCGCCTCGAACATGAAGCCGGTACCCTCCTTGCCCCGCGAGGCGTCGATCACCGTATCGGCCAAACCGCCGGTGCGCCGTACCACCGGAACGGTGCCGTAACGGAGCGCGCAGAGTTGGGTGAGGCCGCAAGGCTCGAAACGCGACGGAACCAGCAGCAGGTCGGATCCGGCCTGGACCAGATGGGCAAGGGGTTCGTCATAGCCGGTCCACACGCCGACCCTTCCGGGATACGCCGTCGCGGCGTCCCTGAACGCTTCCTCGAAGGCCGGGTCGCCCGATCCCACAACCGCCAGCCGGGCACCCATGGCGAGCAGGCTGGGCACCGCGCCCAGGATGAGGTCGATGCCCTTTTGGTCGGCCAGGCGGCTGACCACGCCGATCAGCGGAGCCTCCGGCGCATCCGCCAATCCCAACCGGTCGGCGACCGCCCGCTTGTTGGCATCCTTGCGGGCCAGGTGTCCGGCATCGTAGGTGCGTTCGATCAGCGGATCGTTCGCCGGATTCCAGGTGCGATAGTCGATGCCGTTGAGGATGCCGCGAAGATCGGCCCCCCGTTGCCGAAGGATGCCGTCGAAGCCACACCCCAGGATATGGGTCAGGATTTCCCGCGCGTAGGTCGGGCTCACCGTCGTCACCCGGTCGCTATAGCGGATACCCGCCTTGAGGAAGGAAACCTGATTGTGGAACTCGACCCCGTCCATGGAGAAGCATTCCGGCGGCAGGCCGACTTGCCCCAGCACCGTTGCCGGGAAGTTCCCCTGGAAGGCCAAGTTGTGGATGGTCATCACGGTGGCCGGCCGGCGGCCGGCCCGCAGATGGAGATAGGCCGGAGCGAGCCCGGCGTGCCAATCATGGGCATGCAGCACGTCGGGACGCCATCCCAGCATGGAGCTTGAATCGCATGCCATCGCCGCGGCGCGGGCCAGGAGGGCGAACCGCAGATGGTTGTCGGGCCAGTCCCGGCCGATGGCATCCAGATAGGGGCCGGCCGGCCGATCGTAGAGGGCCGGACAATGGACCAGCCATACGTCGATGCCGCTTTGCGGAAGACGGCCCAGGAGCAGCCGGGTCTCTCCGGCTCCCAGCGGATCGCCCAGGGAAACCGGCTCGCCCAATTCCTCGACGGCGTCGAGCACGGCGGGATAAGCCGGCAACATGACGCGAACGTCCACCCCCAGTTCGGCAAGCGCAACCGGCAGGGCGCCGGCGACGTCGCCCAACCCGCCGGTCTTGATGACCGGATAGATCTCCGAAACGGTGAACAGAACCTTCATGATGCATTCATGCCGGAAACGACCGCCGCACTATCGCCCAGCCGGGGCAAAAAAAACAGGGGGATCGTCATGCCAGCCGCCGAATGGAATATCGTGCCCCCCTCCCATGCCCTCCCCTGCCGCCGAATGTTCCCCGCGCTTCAAAGGCATGGCATAATGTCCTAGAGTCGATTGTAAATCTCCCCGGCAAAGAGTGCACCATGCCTGGACCCAAGACCGACGTCGGCATCGACATGAACACCGCCCTGCGCCAAACCTTCGCCATCGTGATGGCCGGGGGGCGTGGCAGCCGGCTCAAGCAGTTGACCGACACCCGGGCCAAACCGGCGGTTCCCTTCGCCGGAAAGTTCCGCATCGTTGATTTTCCACTGTCAAACTGCTTGAACTCGGGCATCCGGCGCGTCGGGGTGCTGACCCAGTACAAGGCGCACAGCCTGATCCAGCACGTGCAGAACGGCTGGGGCTTCCTGCGCGGCGAACTCAACGAGTTCGTCCAGGTATGGCCGGCCCAGCAGCAGACGGCCTCGGGTTCGTGGTACGAAGGAACCGCCGATGCCGTGTTCCAGAACCTCCAGATGCTGCGCTCCCACCGGCCGCTCTACATCCTCATCCTGGCCGGCGATCACGTGTATCGGCAGGACTATAGTCGCATGCTGGCCGAGCACATCGCCAAGGGCGCCGACGTCACCGTTTCCTGCGTCGAGGTACCGATCGCCCAGGCCACCGAATTCGGCGTGGTGGGCGTCGACGAGAATGACCGTATCGCCAGCTTCCTCGAAAAGCCGAAGGACCCACCGTCGATCCCCGGCCGGCCGGATCGCGCCTTTGCCAGCATGGGCATCTACGTGTTCAACGCCGACATCCTTTACGAGGCGCTTCAGCGCGATGCCGAGGACAGGCTGTCGTCGCACGATTTCGGCAAGAACGTCATCCCGTCGCTGATCTCCGGTTGCCGCCTGGTTGCCCACCGGCTGCGCAACAGCAGCATCCTGTCGCCATCCGACAACGGCGAGGGAGAACCCTACTGGCGGGACGTCGGCACGGTGGACGCCTACTGGGAAGCCAACCTGGACCTCACCACGGTCAACCCGTCGCTCAACCTTTACGATCCCTTGTGGCCGATCTGGACCTATCAGGCCCAGCGCGCGCCGGCGAAGTTTGTCTTCGATGACGATCTGCGCCGCGGCATGGCGGTGCAGTCGCTGGTGTCGGCCGGCTGCATCATCTCGGGCGCCACGGCACGGCGTTCGCTGCTGTCGACGAACGTGCGCGTGCACTCCTTCGGGCTGGTGGAGGATTCGGTGATTCTGCCGGACGCCAACCTCAACCGCCACACCGTTCTCAGGAAGGTGGTCGTCGACAAGGGCTGCAACGTCCCGAGCGGACTGGTGGTCGGCGAGGATCCCGAGCTCGATGCCCGCCGCTTCTACCGCACCGAAAACGGCGTCACCTTGATCACCGCCAGCATGCTGGAACGGCTGTAGGCGTTTCCTGTTTCACTCCCCAATGCAAGGGAAGTCCGCATGAACCTGTTCGACCTTACCGGTAAGGTGGCCATCGTCACCGGCGGCAACAGCGGCATCGGGCTCGGTATCGCCAAGGGGTTGGCCGGAGCCGGCGCCACCGTCGCCATCGCGGCGCGCGACCGCCAGCGCACGGACGGAGCGATCGACGAAATCCGCGCCGCCGGTGGCCATGCCATGGCCGTCATCGCCGACGCCACCGAGGCCAAGGATATTGAACGCATGGTGGCTGAAACGGTGGCCGCGCATGGCCGGCTCGACATCCTGGTCAACAACGTCGGCGGCATCGTGCGCAAGTCGCCGCAGGATCTCAGCATCGAGGAGTGGCACTGGACGATCGATGTCTGCCTGACCAGCGCCTTTCTGGCCGCCAAGGCCGCGTATCCAGAATTCAAGAAGGTGGGCGGCGGCAAAGTCCTCAACAACGGCTCGATGGCGTCGCTCTTCGGCACCTCGTTCACCGCCGCCTACGGTGCCGCCAAAGGCGGCATGGTGCAACTGACCAAAGCGCTGGCCGTGGCCTGGGCCAAGGACAACATCCAGGTCAACGCCTACCTGCCGGGCTGGATCGAGACCCGCCAGACCGCCAACCTGCCCGAACAGTTCCCCGGCATGGCCGAGAAGATCGCCCAGCGCTGCCCGATGGGCCACTGGGGCAAGGGTGACGATTTCGCCGGCATCGGCGTCTTCCTGGCCAGCCGGGCGTCGGACTACATCACCGGCGCCGCCATCCCGGTCGACGGCGGATATTCGGTAGCCGGCTGAGGACGACCGCCGAGGACGGGCGCGGTCACTCCACGTGGATGTAATAGACCGCCCACACCCACTTTGAATCGTCCTGGGCCTTGAACTCCGGGTAATCGTCGCGCGGGAAGACGACCCAGGCGGGGCCGCGATCGCCGATACCGAGGAAACGGCCGTCCCGCTTGATGGCCAGGACGACCGGGTACTTCCGGATGTCTTCCATCGGGATCTCGGCCGCGTAGCCATCCAGCGCCTGGACGCGAACCACTTTCCCCGTCGCCCCCGCCTTGGCAAGAACGTCGCCCAATAATGGCCCTTCGAAGACAAAACCCTTCGGCCAATCGGGATAGCGGACCTCGAGGCGCTTCACCCCGAGGGCTTGCAGATCGACGATATCGAAGGCCGCCGCCTTGTCGAAGGCGATCTGGCCGGAATTGAAAAAGCCGTCGTCGAAGGGATCTACCGGCCCCCGATTGGCGTTGGCGATGGCGCCCGCCACCGTGAGCACGACCGGCCCATCCGCCGCCTGGGCACGCTTCGGCGCGGTGCCCATAGCGGCAACCAGACAGATGACGGCAAGAAAGATACGGAAATTCGATTTCATGGCCCCCCCTGCCGGTTTTCCGGCGATCGACACAACGCGTACGGCGTGCATATGGGGACGAATTTCGCCGTTAAAAGCCGGCACCCCGGCCCCGTGGCGCTGGAACCGATACGTGAGGAAGGCAGGGAGAACGGTTAGGACCGGCGGCGGGTGCGGGCATCCACCTCGTCGGTCTTGCGATGGAAGTTGACGCGGCGCGGCTCTGTGGAAGGCGCCGTCGCCAACCAGGCGTCGACGATCTCCTTGCCCAGCCGCTCGCCGGTATAGCGGATGGACAGCACCAACACGTTGGCGTTGTTGGCAAGCTTGCTGATCTCGGCCGAGAAGGTGTCGTAACACATGGCGGCGCGCACGCCCGGGAACTTGTTGGCGACGATGGTGACGCCGGTTCCGGTGGTACAGAAAAGGACGCCGTAGTCGCACGCGCCGGACGACACCTTTTCTGCCACCTCCGATGCGGCATCGACGTAGTCGGCCTCACGCCCCGTCAGGGCGCCGCATGGCACCGTCTCGATGCCCTTGGCCTGGATGTGCTGAAGAATGGCCTCGACGAAATGCGACGTCGCGTCGCCCCTCAGGCAGATCTTCACAATGATGGCTCCCTTCCCCGTCACGCCTTCCCGGCTATGCGCTCGACGATCATGGTCGCCTGCTCGGGCGACTGCTCCGGGCGCAGTGAACGGACGACGCCGACCGCCGCCTCGATCTGACCTTCGCGGCACAGGCCCTGCATTGCCGCCGCTTCCAGCGCGTCGAGGACTTGCCGTTCAAAGGCATTTGCCGCTGCATCCGACTTGCACTTGTCGTGGTTTGGCATTGCCGTCCCCGACCGTCGAACGACCGAACTCATCATGGTGACGGCTTGCTCCGCCGTTGTCCATCTCCCGACGGCAAGGCGACCGCTCAGGCCCGCTTGATGGTCTTGATGGGGCCGCGCGGGATGCCCGAACGTTCGGCGATCTCGCGGTCCTGGGCCTCGATGATGGCGCGCGCCGGGGCGTCGCCGTCGAGCCCGTCGAGCTCGGAGCTGGGCACCCGGCGGTTGGAACTCAGCGAACCGTCCTGATAGACCACGTTGAACAGAACGAATTCGGCCTTCGCCGTTGGTTTCTTGCGGGCCATGACAGATCTCCGTGGGTGGCCGGCGGCAAAGGGGGATGGCGGGACAGGATGGTCGCCACCGGACGGATCGCCAGCCTTGTTCGATAAAAAAGCGCCGGCCCGTCCATAGGAGGCAGGGCCTAGCGCTTTCTAGCAGACGGTGGCTGGTTCGCGCAAGCGCGCCCGGCGGCAGGTCCGTGGGCCTGCCGCCCAGCGCAGTGGGCTCAGGCGGCGCCGACGTCGAGGGCAACGAATCGCTTCTGGCCGCCGTGATTGACCATCATCAGCACCGACGTGCGCTTATCGGCCCGCGCCGCCTTGACCGTGGCGACGATGTCTTCGGGCGTATCGACCGCCGACTGGCCAACCTTCTCGATGATGTCGCCGGGATTGATGCCGGCCGACGCCGCGGGGCTGTCTCCGCGCACGCCGGTGACCAGTACCCCCTTGATGTTTTCGGGGATGCCCAATCGTTGGCGGACCGGCGGTTCGATGGCGGTCAGCGTCATGCCCAGGGTCGGCTCGGTGGCTGCGGGGCTGTCGCCGGCCGCCGCCACGTTCTGTTCGGCCGGCATCGGGGCGACGGTCACGGCGAAAGTCATCTCCTTGCCGTCCCGCCACACGACGAAACGGGCTTCCGTCCCTTTCGGCTTGGCGGCGACGAGGCGCGGCAGTTCGCGCATTTCGTTGATCGCTTCGCCGGCGACTTTGAGGATGACGTCTCCGGACCTGAGACCGGCCTCGGCGGCCGGACTGTCGGGGGAGACCACCACCACCAGGGCCCCCTTCGGCTCACTAAGGCCGAGGCCTTTGGCAATGTCAGGCGTCACCGGCTGAATCTGCACGCCGATCCAGCCGCGGTCGACCTTGCCGTGCTCACGCAACTGCTCGATCACCGACTTGGCGAGGTTGGACGGAATGGCGAAGCCGATGCCGACGCTGCCACCGTTGGGGGAATAGATGGCCGAATTGATGCCGACGACTTGGCCTTCCATGTTGAAAGTCGGGCCGCCCGAATTGCCCCGGTTGATCGGGGCGTCGATCTGGATGAAGTTGTCATAGGGGCCGGCGTTCAGGTCGCGGCCGCGCGCCGAGATGATGCCTGCCGTCACGCTGCCGCCGAGGCCAAACGGATTACCCACCGCCATCACCCAGTCGCCGGTGGCGGCGGCATCGGAATCGCCCCACGAGACATAGGGCAAGGGGGCATCGGCCTTGACCTTGAGAAGGGCGAGATCGGTTTTGGGATCGACGCCAACCAGTTCGGCCTTCAACTGGCGCTGGTCGGGCAGGGTAACCGCCACTTCCGAGGCCCCGTCGACGACATGGTTGTTGGTGACGATGTAGCCGTCCGGCGAAACAATGAAACCGGAACCGAGCGCATGCCGCTCGGGTTGGTTCGGCCGGCCGGATTGCGGCCCCGGCGGCATGAACCGCTTGAAGAATTCCTCGAACGGCGAACCGGGTGGCAGGTCCGGGAACGGCGAAAGGCCTTCCTCGTCCATCCTGCCCGGGGCGCCGCTCTTGATGGTGGTGGCGATGTTGACGACCGCAGGCGTCACCTGTTGGGCCAGCGTGCGAAAGCTCATCGGTACCAGAGCATCGCGTCCGCCAAGACTGCCGGCGGGCGCCGTTTTCGCGCTCAGGTCGTTGGCCGGGGCGGCCAAGGCCGGCGCCGACTGCCCGGCTACGTAGGCAGCGGTGGCGGTGCCGCCGATGACGGCGGTAATGGCTGCGGCGGTGACCGCCTTTTTCCATAGCGGCCGGACGTGCCCATCACCGGTCTGTCGGGTGGAATCGGTATCCATGATCTCTCTCCCCTGTGAGCACGAGGGCTCAATGAAAGTGCGGAATGACGCAAGCGAAACGCCCCGTCATCGTGGGGAGAACTATGGCTGACGGCGCCTAACCGGCGCCTTGCCGGCGCATGAAACATTGTTAATGCGTAGGCGGGATACGCCGAACAGGAAAAAGGCCTCGCCGACGTCACCGGCGAGGCCTTGAATTGGTAGCGGAGGCACGCTACATGCGCCACCAACCGAGCGCCACCATCGTCATCGCCTGCTGACATCCGGACATGAAAAAAGCCCCGGGCCGGAGCCCGGGGCCGAGGTCTCCGACCGGGCGATGAGGGACCGCCCAGGTGGCCGGATGAAGGGGGATCTACGTTAGGCCGCGGCGACGGCCGGCGCCAGTGTCTCGCCGACCATCTCGCGCACGCCGGCGCGATAGCCGGCCATGCCGTGGCGCCAGGTGGCGAGCGGGATGGCGACGCCGGCATGGGTGTAGAGGCTGGGCGTCCGTCCGTGACGCAGCGCGTTGAGGACCTGGCGCGGGCTGGTGCGGGGCGGCAGGAAGGTGACGACGTCGGCCCGGTTCTCATAGCGGAAGACGTCGACGGTCCACTCCAGGCTGGCGGCGAATGTCGCGTTGCCGACCCGCGGGCAGCCGAACACGTGAACCTCGTCGGGCGTCGAGTCCTCCGCCATCCCGGCCGCCAGCAGGGCCATGGCGGCCCCCAGGCTGTGCCCGGTGAACAGGCTGGGCAGGCGCGGGTCGAGCTGGGCCAGGTCGGCGGCGACGGCTGGCCAGATCCGCAGTAGCGCGTCCAGGAACCCGGCGTGCACGCGCCCGCCGGCCACGCCGGGGAAATCCGTCTTCACATAACGGAGATCGTCGAGCACGTCGGAGGCTTCCGACGTGCCGCGGAACGCTGTGACGACGGCATGGCCGTCGCCCGCCATCACCGCCTGGGCGCCGTCGCGATCGTAGAACATCGCCCAGGTGAACCCCTGCCCGAGGATGGCCAGGCGCGCCTGGGCCGGCTCCTGGTAGGCGGCGGCGGCCAGGATGGCGCAGGCGAGCTCGCGCCGGCCGGTGATCATCCCAGCCCCAGCACGCCGAGCAGCTTGCCGAAGACGCCTCCCAGGCCGGCGAAGGCGCCGGGGTCGGCCACCACGCCGGCCACCGCGGCGCCGGCCGCCGGTCCGCCGATCCACTTGGCCAGCGTCGGGCCGTAGGTGGCCGCCATCTCGGCCATGCTTTGCTTGACGGCGGCGGCGCCGGTCAGATCGGCGTATTCCTCCTCGATCTGCTCCCAGGCCGCCTTCGCGTTCTGGTATTCTGTGGCGGCCGTATCGCGCGCCGCCTTTGCATTGGCAATGGCGTCGAAGGTATCTGCAAACTGCGCAGGCATCGTTTCCTCCATAGAAAAAGGGGCCGCGCGAGGCGGCCCCTTGCATCAGACAAGGACGGCGGGATCTATGACGCGATGGCGCCGCCGACCAGAACGCTGACCAGGGCAACGAGAAGAAAGGAAAAGGTCACGGGGTCCATGGTGTCCTCCTACGGCTTGACGTGTTTGCGATAGAGCGCGGCCCACTCGGCGGCCGTGCCCACATTGGGGTTGCAGTTGTAGACGTCGTCCCAGTACCGCCCGAGGCCGTCGATGTCGTCGGCGTCGGGGAGCGGGGGGATGGCCATCCAGAACTTCACGCGGGCGATGGCGCAGCCCAGGTGCGTGTTGCCGGCGAGCTGCGCCTCGAGCGGCAGGCCGGCGAAGGCGAAGGCGTCGACGGCGCGCTTGATGTCCGGCCGCCGGTCGGTGAGGTAGCGGCGATAGGTATCGTGGAAGGTGGCGGGCTCGATCTGGAAGAAGCCCTGCGCCGGCCCCCCGCCCTGTTGTTTGAGGTGGGTGAGACGGGATTCCATGATCGCGGTGCCGAGCAGCAGGCGGGCGGCGGCCAGCGAGTTGAGGCGCTCGTCGGCCTGCCGCAGTTTGAGCAGCACCGGCACGATGTAGACCTCATTGAAGGCGGCGGCGGGGATCATGCCTTCTCTCCCCCGCCCAGGTAACGCTTGGCCAGATCGGCGACCAGCACCTCGACGCCGCGCGGGCCCATCCAGGCGGCGATGCCGACCACGGCGTTGGCGGCCATGGTGTCGAGCCCGAGCCAGCTGGCCAGGCCGCCACCGACGATCGCGCAAAGCGCCGCCGTCGGGACCTCCCACAGCAGGTCGACCGACCAGAACCGCCGCCGGCCCAGCGCCACAAGGCGGCGATGCCAGAGGAAGCGGGCCAGAAGTGCGGTGGGCAACAGGCCGATCATCGCAATGATCGCCTGCTGGGCTTCCGGCGGCAGCTTATCGTACATGGGCGCCCCTCCCCCTTGGGTGCTGAAATGCGAAGGGCCGCCCCACCGGGAGCGGCCCTGTTGTCATGCGCGGGTCGATGACTTACGGCGCTGGCGTCGGCCAGGCGAGCGCGGCGACGATGTCGTGAACCGCGGCGGGCGTCTCCGCCAGACCGACGTTCTTCTTCGCCCCCAGGCGGATGGCCTCGATGGCGTCGGCGACGGTGGCCCACGCGTCCTCCAACCCGACCACCATCGTGGCGACGTCAACGACGTCGGCGCCGGTGATCCCCACCTCGGCATCGAGGGCCGGGAACATTCCGGCCGGCGGCAGGTTCTGGGCGTCGTAATCGGCGAGGCAGGCCCGCGCCTGGTCGCTCTTGCGCTTGTAGACCAGCGCCTGGCCGGACCCGCCGGTGATGTAGGCGAGCCTGGCCGCCTCGGCGTCGCGGTCGATTTGGGCGATGGCCTCAGCTTGCATCGGCGCCAACGGACGCGGCTCGATGATGGGGGCCGCGGTGCCGGCCTCGGCGTCGAAGGTGTAGCCGGTCTCGATTTCGATCTCGGGATCGGCGGCGCCGACGATGAGCGCCTTGCCGTAGGCCAGGAACTCGGCGGCCGGCCAGTGGGCGCAGCCGACCACGGCGCCGGACGGAAGGGCGATGCGGCTGGGTTTTGCGAACGGCTGGCCGACCGGCTGGCCGTCAGCGATGGCGATGTAGCGCTCCATGATGTCCTCCCCTAGATGCCAAGCCGCTTGCGAGAAAGTTCCCATACGGCGTCGAGTTCGGCCTTGGAAGCCGCCTTGTTCAACGAGGCAAATCCCATGATGCGGCTGCCATTACTGATAGGCTTGACGGCTGTGAGATCCCCGTAAGTGCCCCACCGGCCCAGCCGATAGGTTGTGGCGGCAGATCCGGTGCCGGGGACGGCGTAGGCGGAGTTGAACGTATCCGCACCGCCCGCCTCAGCGGTCGGCAGATAGGCTCCATCGCAATATAAGAAACCACCGCCGGCGCCGACAGCTTCATCGACCGATACCGCCAACATGTGCCAACCCGCGGGAAGCGCATCGACGGAGGTCACGAGGCTGTTCGCATAAAAACCGCCCTTTGATGCAGATGCGTCCTCAGCGATTGCCACAAGTTTGCCGGTTAACATGACCACCGCCACGTTAGCCGCCATCGCTCCCGGAATCGTCGTGGCGCCGATCAGCCCACCGTCGGCCGCCCCATCCGCGAGATACACCAGGAACATGAAGGTGTAGGCCGCCCCGTTCGCGTGCCAGGCATTCATGAAGGCTTCGTTGGCGCTGTCGTATTTGAACCAGCTTGCGCCGTCGAGAGCCCAGAATGTCGTGCTTCTCAGGTCACCGACGCCGCCCGTGAAAACGGGGTCGGCGACGGCATCGGCGGTCTCTCCAAGATACCAGTCGTAGCCGCCCGGACTGCGGTCCAGCCATTTAGAACCCACTCCCGGCCACGACAGGGGGTCTCCGGCGTCGAGGCAAATTGTCGCCTCGTCCTGTATCCCCGCCGCTTCCAGGATGGTCCACAATGGAAGCAGCGGCTGGCCGTATGGCGCGACCTGGCGGTGCCCGGCATACAGCATTCTATGCCTCCCTGCCCTTGAGGCCGCCGGTCGCCTTCTGGCCCCGGATCACCGTGCCGACCTGATAAACCAGGATATCGACGATGCTGCCGGCGGGAACATCGACCATCTCCGGGTCGAACACGCCGGGGACGAAGACGGTCGAGCCGTCGGCGAACTCCGGTTTCGTGGTGAAAGCGGGGACGCCGTCGACGGTGACGTCCCAGATCACGGCCGCGCCGGTACCGGCGACCTCCAGGTCGACAAGGAAGTCCTGGAGAACCGTGTCGCGCAGGACCATCACCCGGGCGACAACCTGCCCCTCCACCAGGTCCTCGCCGGTGAAATCGTTTGCCCAGCCGGCCAGGAACGGCACGTCGAAGCCGGGCTTGGCGGCGGTAAGCGCGGCGGCGATCAGGGCATTGAGCGCATCCACCAACTGATCGTCATCCTCACCATCGGGCTCAAGCCCGGCGGCGAGGATGATGGCCAGCAGCCACAACTGCCATTTGTTGAAGAATTCGGCGGGGATCGGCGCGCCGTCGTCGGGGTCGCCGTCCCAGAAGGGAGTGTCGACGGCGGCGTTAAGCGGCTGAATGAACTTGGCCATGATCAGGCTTCCTCATAGGTCATCGTCAGGTCGACGTGGGTGTGGGCCTTCTTGTGCAGACGGCACTCGAGGTCCTCGGCCCGCTGGATTTTGAGAAGAGGATCGCCACAGAGCGCGGTCCCGCAGCGGGCGCGGGTCTTGCGCGGGCCGTGGACCGTCACCCGCAGATGGAAGGCGACGGCGGGCGGATTGAGCCGCTCGCCGCAGCGCGAGGTGCCGCATCGCGCCGGCCGGTTGGCGGTGACCGTCACGGCATAGCCGAGGCTGGCGGCCAACGCCTCGAAATCCTCGATCCGGTGACCGCCGCCGCTGCCCAGCCACTTGGCGCCGACCGCCTGGCGGCGCTCCGGGATCGTCGTCGCCCGGCCGGCGGAACAGGCGTCGGGCAACCCCGCCTCGGCCTCGCGAACCGCCAAGGTCTCGAAGGCCTTCGGCGGCAGAGCCTCGACCAGCAGGCGGGCGAAGCGCCAATGGACGTCGGCGAAACCGCTCGCCTTGGCTTCGAGCAACCGCCGGCCGCGGCCGCCGGTTTCGCGAAAGCCGTCCCAGGCTGGCCCTTCCGGCAGCAGCGCAACCATCTGCTCGGCGTAGGCGGCAGCGAGATCCTCACGGTTCATAGGTCACCTCTCCGCGAATGGCGATTTCGTCTTCCTCGCAAATGACCGACAGCGCGGGCGAGGTGATGGCGTCGAAGCCGTCCTCGCCGGTGGCGACGGACACCGCCTCGCCGAACCACGAATAGCGCATGACGCCGCCCGGCCGGGCGCGGCGGCGGAAGAGATCGTCCAGTTCGGCCTCGATGGCGGCGCGGACTTCCGGCGTATCCGGAGACAGCCCGTTGATGGTGACATCGACCACCTTGGCGATCGGCGCCTTGACATAACGGACGCCCGGCGACGGCGCCTTGGTTTCGACGTAGTCGTAAACGCGCTTGAGGTCGCCGCTGTAGTTCGGCGCCCCGTCGCCCACCGGAATGCCGTTCGCGTAGGTATCATCCTCCATGAACAGCAGGACGATTTCGCCGGTGCCGGCGGCGCCGCGGCGAACCCACCCGCGGGTGACGCCGGCAACCTCCAGCATCCAGGACACATGGTCGGTATCGTTGCCGCCGGCCGGCGGCTCGCGCAGGCGCACCAGATAGCGGGCCCGGTACGCATCCTCGGTTTCGGCGTCGGCGCCGCCGGTGAGCCCGGGGGCCAGGACCGATCCAGTGCCGGCAAGGCCGAGGACCGGATTGACCGGCGTCAATACGGCGGCCGCCACCGTGTTGCCGGCCGCCCCGGCGGTCAGGGCCCGCACCGGCACGTCGACGGCGCCAGCCGCCACGATGCCGCCGGTCACCACTTCGAACTCGGCACCGTCGTCGCGCGTCAGTCGCAGTAGCGCCGGCACCTCCGTCCCGTCCGTGCCGGGGAAGCGGGTCGTTCCAGCGGCGGCCGTGGCCGCCTTCGGGGCGCCAATCAAAAAGGTGCCCCATTCCAGCAGGCGCGTGCCGGTCGCGTGCATGGGCATGAACTGCTGGGCTTCGTACTCGATGTAGGCATAGAGCGCGTGCAGCATCTCGGCATCGAGCTCGGCCAGTCGGGCGTTCACGCCGTCGGCGGGAGAATCTCCGAACTTGCCTTGATAGCCGGCGCGCCGCGCGGCCAGCAGTTCGTCGAAGGTCGGCCGGGCGAACCCGGACGCGGTCACGATCGGCATGGAGCCTCCAGGGTCAGGCGGAAACCAGGTCTTCGAATTCGACGGTTTCGGTGGCACCGTCGAGGTGCACGAGAATGGCGCTACCGGCGATGCGGGTCGGCGCCGATCGCCACGTTGAAACGACGACGCCGCGCAGAAGGCCCTTGGCCACCATCGGCATCAGAGCCTCCTCCAGGTAAGCCTTGGCATCGGCGATGGTGCGCTGCGTCACGATCCGCCCGTTCAGAAGCCAGATCCTCGATCCCTTGCGCCCGCCGTCGGCCCACGGGTCCGCCCAGTGGCCCTTGCGGTCACCGTCGAACCCCGGCAGCGGATCGCCCTCGCGCGCCCGGCCCCAGGACAGCACGGCGGCGATCGCCGCCGTCTTGAGCCCGATCTCGACGGCCGGCTGCCCGGCCGCATCGAAGGCCAGGTCGTAGCGCTGCGCCGCCGCGTCGTAGGCCAGCTTGAGATCAGTCATCACGTCTCACCTTCGGGGATTTCAGGCGGATAAATGTCGGCGGCGCCGCCGGGCGTCACCGGACCGGTCTGCCATGTGTCGACGAAGTAGGCGCCGTCGTCGCAACGCCAGGCGAAGCCATACCCGAAACAGTCGAGAGCCAAACGCTTGCGCGCGTGGATCTGGACCTCGTCGGCCGCGAGCCTGGCCAGCGTCGCGGCCTCGATGTCGGCGGTGTCGCAGACGATTTTGATCAGCCGGCCCCGCTTGAAATGAATGCGACAGCCGCCGGCGGTCTTGTCCTCATCGGTGTAGAGCGCAACCTCGCCTGGCTCCAGATCGTCCGGCATGTAGCGTGGATCGGTCGGCGGCAGCGCGTAGCGCAGGTCGGGCTCCACAGCGAGAACCACGGTCTCCGCGCCATCGTCGCCGGACGGCGGCAGTATCCTCATGGCGAAGCCGTAGGGCGTCACGATGCGGATCCCGCCCTTGACCTCGTTGGCCCGCCCCGACATCTGCAACCGGTGGCAGCCAGCCACGACGACGTCGCGCACCGCCACCGCGGCGATCATCATGTTCTGCACGCGCCGGGTCAGCGACCGAATATCCATCACCCTAACCCCGAACGGCGGCCGCGACGCTGGCCCACTTGGTGTGCGTGTCGACGAACGGCTGGGGATGCCACGCCTCGGGCGGCTCCAGCGTCAGAACGGACCGGCGGCCCTTGTCGTCGAGCGCCCACTTGACATCGACCACCAGCATGTCCCGGTAGACGCCGGCCTGATCATCCTCGACCGGCACCACCAGGTCGACGTCCCAGAGGGCGCCGCCCGGGGTCTGCCGCCACCCCCTGACCGAATGGGTCATCTGCAGCGCCTTTCCGGCGCGCCGCGCGACCTCCCACCGGGCCCGCTCCACGGCATCGCCGTCGGTCGCCTGCCCCTCCGCCGCCACGATCAGCGGGCGAAAGCGCGGCACGCCGCGATCGGCGGCCGATCCCTTGGCGCCGGCCTTGGCGAGGCCGCCTTCCTTCTGGCCCTTGACCACGACCTCGGAGAATCGCTTCGAGGCATCGACCGTGACTTCGGATTCCAGCACGTTGTTGTCGGGGTCCGGCTCGCCGTCGGGGCCGTCCCGATGGCGCAGCGTCACCTCGGCGCGGCGCAGCCCGGGCCGCACGACGTGGAGGGCGCCGGTCGGGCCGTCGTGAACGATGAGGCCGCGAAACCGCGCCGCCCGCTCGATAGCGTCGAAGACGCTTTCCCCCTGCTCCAGTTCGAAGTTCGGCACGACGGCCCGAGCCGCCGCGTCGGCAACTACCGGAATGTTGAAGCGCCGGTCCGACCCCGGGCCGGGCCCGCGGGCCAAGTCCTGGACGATCCGCAACAGCGTCGAGCCCCCCCACTGGCCGGGCGAGTTGGCCGCCGCGCAGTCGATGAGATCCGCCGTGACGCTGCGGCCCTGGATGGAAACGCCGTGCGCCTCGGCGGTGCGCGACCGCTTGACCTTATCCACCCATCCGGTGAGGACGAGATCCTCGCCGATCAGAACCTGGGCGGCATCGAACTCGGCGACCGGCAGGGCCCCGATGCCGGCGTCCTTCAGCTTGCCCCGGCCGACGGCCACGGAAAACGCCGAGGCTCCGCGATCGAGGCCGCGAGAGATCTCGCAGGCCGTCCAAATGGTGAGGTCGCGAGCCTCCTTGTCGTGGTCGACGCGGACCCGTACCCGCTCGGATGGATCGAAATCATCAGCCATTGTCGAGGATCTCCAGCGGCACGCCGGCCGGCACGAAGGCCGGATGGCCGATGTGGTTGCGCGCCACCACGTCATCGGCCCGGCGGCCGTCGCCCATCAGCTGGTGGGCGACGACGCGGGCAGGCAGGACGCTGTCGATGGTGACGCGGCGCAATCTGGGTAGCGGCAGGGCGCGGGCCGCGACGTCGCGGGTGACC
>JACZKS010000048.1 GCA_014859895.1 Rhodospirillales bacterium | reverse complement strand
GTCGGAAAGCGTACATTGGGGGGTCTTTCCTAGATCTGCCCGACGGTCTTGATCCGGGCCTTCGGGTGGATTTCGTTCTGCGAGATGACGGTGGTCGACGGCCGGAACCGTTCGACGATGGAACGCACGTAAGGGCGGATCGACGGGCTGGTCAGCAGGGCCGGGGTCTCGCCCATCATGGCTTGGCGTTCGAAGGTGCGGCGCAGCGATCCGATGAATTCCTGGAGCCGGCTGGGGGCCATCGACAGCTGCCGGTCGTCGCCTGTGCCGGCCAGCGATTCGGCGAACGCCTGCTCCCACTCGGGCGATAGGGTGACCAGCGGAATGAGGCCCTGTTCGTTGGCGTTCATGTCGCTGATCTGGCGCGAGAGGCGTGCCCGCACGTGCTCGGTGATCATCATGACGTTGCGGGTGTGCCCGCAGGCTTCCGCTATGGCTTCCAGGATGGTCGACAGGTCGCGCACCGAGATCCGTTCGCCCAGCAGGTTCTGCAGCACGCGCTGGACGCCGCCGACCGAGATCTGGGTGGGGATCATGTCGGCGACCAGCTTCTGGTGTTCCTTGTCCAGTTCGTCCAGCAGCTTCTGGGTTTCGGAGTGCGACAGCAGCTCGGACATGTTGTCCTTGATCACCTCGGTCAGGTGGGTGGTGATCACGGTCGCCGGGTCGACGACGGTATAGCCGCGGAACAGCGCCTCCTCGCGGTTGGCCTCGTCGATCCACATGGCGGCCAGCCCGAAGGTCGGCTCCTTGGTTTTCTCGCCGGGCAGCGTGATCTCCTCGCCGCGCGGGTCCATCACCAGCAGCATATTGGGCCGAAGGTCGCCGCGCCCGGTCTCGATTTCCTTGACGCGGATGACGTAGGAATTGGCCGGCAGCTGCATGTTGTCCTGGATGCGCACGCTCGGCATGATGAATCCGATGTCGGACGCCATCTGGCGGCGCAGGGCCTTGATCTGGTCGGTGAGCCGCTGGCCCTCGCGCGGGTTGTTGATCATCGAGAGCAACCCATAGCCGAGTTCGAGCCGGAGCAGATCGATGCGCAGCGCGTTGGCGATCGGTTCTTCGGCCGCCTGCGGGGCGTCCAGCCGTTCGCGTTCGGTGCGGGCCTCGGTCTCGGCGGTGACGCGGTTGGCCAGGCGCGACATGTTCCAGGCCATGCCGCCGATGATGGCGGCCAGCAGCATGAAAGGAGCGAACGGAATGCCCGGCAGCGCGCCCAAGGAGGCCAGCAGGAAGGCGCTCAAGCCCAGCGCGCGGGGCTGCCCCGCCAACTGCCTGATGACCGCTTTCTCGGTGGCCCCGGTGATGCCCGCCTTGGTCACCACCATGCCGGCGGCGGTCGACACGATGAGGGCCGGGATCTGGGTGACCAGGCCGTCGCCGACGGTGAGGCGCGTGTAGGTTTCGGCCGCCTGGGCGAAGGACAGGTCCATCTGGGCGACGCCGATGATGATGCCGGCGATGATGTTGATGAAAGTGATGAGCAGGCCGGCGACGATGTCGCCGCGCACGAACTTGGCGGCGCCGTCCATGGAGCCGAAAAAGGTGCTTTCGTCTTCCAGGTCCTTGCGTCGCTTCTTGGCCGTTTCCTCGTCGATGAGCCCGGACGACAGATCGGCGTCGATCGCCATCTGCTTGCCCGGCATGGCGTCCAGAGTGAAGCGGGCCGACACCTCGGCGATGCGGCTGGCGCCCTTGGTGATGACCACGAAGTTCACGATCAAGAGGATGGAGAAGACGATGATGCCGATGACGAAGTTGCCGCCCATGACGAAGCCGCCGAAGGCTTCGATCACCTTGCCGGCGGCGTGCGGTCCGACGTGACCTTCGGACAGGATCAGGCGGGTCGACGCCAGGTTAAGCGACAGACGCATCATCGTCGCCAGCAGCAACACGGTCGGAAAGGTGCTGAATTCGAGCGGCTTTTCGATGAACAGCGCGGTCATCAGGATGAGGACCGCGAAGGTGATCGAGAAGGCCAGGCCGACGTCCAGAAGCCAAGCGGGCAACGGCAGGATCAGCACCACCAGGATGGTGACGACGCCCATTGCCATGGCCAGATCGCTGCGCCGCGACGCCGCGATGAACCAGTTCTTCACGCCGTTGGTGCCGGCGTGGGCCGATGGGGTACTGGTGGTGACGTCGGCCATCGAGGTTCCTAACCGTCAGATCGCCCGGCTAGGCGAGCGAACGTTCGCCGTCGCCCGGTAGGGGGACGGCGAAGCCTTCTTCGGTATATAGCTTGAGCTTGTTTCTGAGCGTGCGGATGGAAATGCCGAGGATGGTCGCCGCATGGGTGCGGTTGCCCAGGCAATGGCCGAGGGTGTCGATGATCAGTTCGCGTTCGACGTCGGATACCGTGCGGCCGATCAGGCCGATGGTGGAGGTGACGCCGCCGGCCGCCGGCTGGGCGCCCTGGCCGGCTCCGGTGACGCGTTCGCGTACCGTCAATCCGAACGCCTCGGGCTCGATCTCCGCCCCGCTCGACAGCAGCACCGCCCGGTGCACGGTATTTTCAAGCTCGCGCACGTTGCCCGGCCAGTCGTAGCCGGCGAGCAGCCGCAAGGCCTCCTGGGAAATCGGCAGCGCCCGCATGCCGTTGGCCTCGGCGTACTTCTTGACGAAGTGGCGGGCGAGAACCGGGATGTCCTGAGGCCGCTCGCTGAGCGACGGGAGCGCCAGGTTGACGACGTTGAGGCGGAAGTACAGGTCGCCGCGGAAGTGGCCGGACGCCACCTCCTTCTCGAGATCCCGGTTGCTGGTGGCGAGGATGCGCACGTCGACTTGCACCGGCTTCGCGCCGCCGACGCGGTCGATCTCGCGCTCCTGGACGGCGCGCAGCAGCTTGGCCTGCATGCGTGGCTCCATCTCGCTGACTTCGTCGAGCAGCAGGGTGCCGCCGTTGGCTTCCTCGAACTTGCCGATGCGCCGGGCGACGGCGCCGGTGAAGGCGCCCTTTTCGTGGCCGAACAGCTCGGATTCCAGCAGGTTCTCCGGAATCGCCGCGCAGTTCACGGCGACGAAGCGGTTGTCCCGGCGCCGGCTCTTGGCGTGGATGAATTTCGCCATCAGCTCCTTGCCGGTGCCCGAGGCGCCGGTGATCAGGATGCTGGCCTCGCTGTTGGCCACCTGGGAGGCCAGCTTGAGGACCGCTGCCATGCTCGGATCGGCATGGACGATGGCCTGGCTTTCCTCGACCACCGCCGTCAGGATGCTGGCGATTAGCTCTGCGTCGGGCGGCAGCGGCACGTACTCCTTGGCGCCGGCCTTGATCGCCCGCACCGCGGCATCGGCGTCGGTGCTGGTGCCGCAGGCGACGACCGGGACGTTCATGCGTTCGCTTTGCAGCGCCGTGACGAGGTCGGCGACGCTGAGGCTGACGTCGATCATGACCAGGTCCACGCCCTGGCCCGAGCGCAGGACCTGCAGGCCGCGCTCGACATCGCTGGCCTGGAACACCTTGGCTCCGCGCGAGATGGCGATCTGGCTGGCGGCGCCGATCTGTCCGTCCAGTGAACCGATGATGAGAAGCTGCATTGTTCTGGTCTCCGGACCGCGTCCTAATCGAAATATTGAACCCGCTTGACCGGCGGCAGAACGCTGTTCAACAGCATTTCCAGCCGGCGCGGGTTTTCCTGACGGCCGATCGAGGCGACGCCCATGGCGTAGACGCTGCTGACCAGCGTTTCCTCGGCCGAGTTGCGTTCCAGCTTGGCGGCCAGGGGTGAAAAAACCATGGTGGCGAGAACCGCCCCGTAGAAGGTGGTCAGCAGGGCGACCGCCATGCTGGGGCCGATGGTCGAGGGATCGTCGAGGCTGCCCAGCATCTGCACGAGGCCGATCAACGTGCCGATGAGCCCCATGGCGGGGGCGTATTCCGCCGCCTTGCGCAGCACGCTGGCGCTCTTGGCGTGGCGCTGCAGCGTCGCTTGCATGTCCCGGCGCATGATCATCTCGACCTCCTCGGCGGGGGTGCCGTCGATGACCATCGAGATGCCCTTGTGCAGGAACGGCTCGCGCTTGAGCGATTCGACGACGCCCTGGAGCGACAAAACGCCCGTGCGGCGGGCCGTTTCGGCCACTTTCAGCACGGCGATCGCTGCCTCCGAGGGGTCGCGGTCGGAACGGAAGATCGCCTTGGCAAGAACGCCCGCGGTGCGCGTCACCTCGGGCAGGGAAAAGCACATGGTGGTGACGGCGAAGGTGCCGCCGAAGACGATGAGGGCGCCCGGCAGATTGACGAAGCTGGCCGGATGGCCGCCGAGAAGGATCGCGGCGCCGATCAGACCGAACCCGCAGGCCAGGCCGACAACCGTCGCGGTGTCCATGGCCAACTTGCCACGTCCCGCCCCGCTGCCGGCCCGGATATCCGCCATCGCGTCCATCCTCACGCCCGGTCGGTCTTGACGATTTCCGTCATGGTGACGCCGAGGCGATCCTCGACCACCACGACCTCGCCGCGCGCCACCAGGCGGTTGTTGACGTAGATGTCGATGGCTTCGCCGACCTTGCGGTCCAGCTCGACCACCGCGCCGCGACCCAGCTTAAGGAGCTGGCTCACCTGCATGGTGGCCTTGCCCAGCACGGCCGAGACCTGCACGGGAATGTCGTAAACCGCCTCGAGCTCTTGCGAGCCGTGCGGCGCATCGGGAAAACCGTCCCCAAGGTCAGGCGTAGGGCTCCCCTTGTCCGGACCTCCGAGGTCGGCCAGTTCCAGATCCCGATCTTCAGCCATATGTCTGTCTCCTCAATCAGTTTCCGTCGCGTGTTTCGTCGGCGGGGACGTTCCCAATCCCGGCGACCGCGGCGTCTGCGGCGACGTCGGCGTTGGTGCCGACGAACCCGCCCGAGTTGCGTTGGATGATTTGATCCATTTCGTCCAGAATGGCGGCGGCCTGCCGTTCGGCGCCGCCCTGGCTCCATTCGATCCGGCAGTCGCCGGGCGCGATGCCGACGTCGCCGAGGACGGCGACGGACCCGGCGTATCCCTTGGCCCCGGCGAGGGCCGAAAGCCTCTCTTGCAGCGCGCCGGTCAGGCCCTCGTTGACCCTGAAGACGACCCTGGGTTCCGTCCGCAGGCGGTCGAGCACGACGCCCGCCAAATGCTCGATCTCGCCCAAGCCGTTGTCCTCGGCTAGGCCGGGCAGGGTCTTGCGGGCCAGGGCTCGGATGAGCGTCGTGCCGTCGTGTTGCAAAGATTCAGCGGTCTTCTGCTGGGCCGCGAACAAGTCGGGCAGGCTGCCTTCGATGCGGGCCAGGGTTTCCGCGATCTGCCGCTCGACGGCGGCCGATGCCTCGACGATGCCTTCCCGCTTGCCGGCCGCGAAACCCTCGTTGCGGGCGATCGCCACATCCTCCTCGCTGAAGACCGGCGGCGGCGGTGCCTCGGGGGCGGGCGCGGCCGGCTCTTCGGCTTGGTTGGCCGGCGGTGCCGGCCGCTTCGGGGCGAAATCGGTATCGAAGAGGAATTTGCGGATGGCGGCCATGCGCTAGTACACCAACTCGTCGTCTTCGCCGGTGCCGGAAATGGCGATCTCGCCCGACTCGGCCAACTGCTTGGCGACCGCCACGATCGCCGCCTGCGCTTCGTCGACGTCGCGCAGCCGCACCGCGCCCATCGCCTCCATGTCCTCGCGCATCATCTTGCCGGCGCGTTCCGACATGTTGGCGAAGAACAGGTCCTTGACCTCGTCGGAAGCGCCCTTCAGCGACATCGCCAGCTGATCCTTCTCGACCTGGCGGAGCAGGGTCTGGATGCCGGTGGCGTCGACCCTGATCAGATCGTCGAAGGTGAACATCAACTGCTTGATGCGCTCGGCGGACTCGCGGTTGCGTTCTTCCAGGGCCGTCATGAAGCGGTTCTCGGCCGAACGGTCGAGGTTGTTGAAAATGTCGGCCATCATCTCGTGCGAGTCGCGGCGCGACGTGCGGGCCAGGTTGGTCATGAACTCGGTGCGCAGCGTCTTCTCGACGTGATCGAGCACTTCCTTTTGCACCGCCTCCATGCGCAGCATGCGCATGATGACTTCCATGGCGAAGTTCTCGGGCAGCACCGAAAGGACCCGCGCCGCGTGGTCGGGCCGGATTTTCGACAGCACGACGGCGACGGTCTGCGGATACTCGTTCTTGAAATAGTTGGCCAGCACCGCCTCGTTGACGTTGCCCAGCTTGTCCCACATGGTGCGTCCGGCGGGGCCCCGGATTTCCTCCATGATCTGCGAGACCCGGTCGCCGGGCAGGGTTTTCATCAGCAGCCGCTCGGTACTGTCGTAGGAACCGATCAGCGAGCCCGAGGTCGATAGCTGATCGGCGAATTCGACGAACAGCCTCTCGATGATGGCGGCGTTGACGGTGCCCAGGTTGGCCATCGTTTGCGACAGCTCGCGGATTTCCTCGTCGTCCATCATCTCGAAGAGCTTTGCCGAATGGTCCTCGCCCAGCGCCAGCATGAAGATGGCGGCCTTCTGGGGACCCGTCAGCGTCCGAAAGTCTTCCTTGACCCGTGCCACGTGACGTTCCCCTTAAACTTCCTGATAAATCCACGCCCGGACGATGGCCAATGCCTCGCTCGGGTGCTTGTCGACGATCTCGCCTACCTTTTTCACGGACGACGCCTTTACTCGCCCTTCCACCCGGTCGATGTCGATGAGTTCCTCGAAATCGTCCTGATCCGGCGCCTCGCTCGGCCCGGCCAGGGCCGGGGTCGGCATGCTCTCGTTGGCCAGCAGGCGGCCCTCGGCAGGCGCCGCGCCGGCCACCGGCAGGGCTTCGAAGGCGCGGGTCAGCAGTGGCCGCACCACCAGCAGGATGACCAGGATGGCGACGATGCTGAGGACCAGGATCTCGGCCATGCGCAGCATGTCCTGCTTGTTGAGGCCGAGGAAAAGAACCAGCGGCGCCTCGTCGGGAATTTCCGGCTCGGCGAACTGCATGTTGATGACCTCAAGCGTGTCGCCGCGTCCGGCATTGAAGCCGATGGCGCTGCGCACGAGGTTGGCCAGCTGGGTCATCTCCTGCTCGGGGCGGGGCGTGTAGGTCCGCTGCCCCTCGCCGGTGGGGGTATAGGTGCCGTCCACCAGGACCGCGACCGACAGCCGGTTGACGGTACCGATCTCCTTGACGTGGCTGATCACCTTTTTCGAGATCTCGTAGTTGACCGTTTCCTCGGTCCGACTTTCCGCCGACGTGGCCGAAGCCCCACCACCGGTCTGGTTGGGGTCTGGCAAGTTGTTGGCCACCGTCACCGACTGCGGATCGGCCTCGCGGCTGCTGGCGCTTTCCTCGACCGTCTGGGTGGAGCGCACGACCTGCCCGTCGGGATTGTACTGCTCCTCGCTGGTGCTGATGCGGTCGAAATCCATGTCGGCCCGAACCTCGGTCCGGACCCGGCCGAAACCGACGGCGCGCTCCAGCAACTCCTCGACGGTGCGGGCCATCCGGTGCTCGTAGGTCCGCTTGCGCTCCTCGGTCTTGACCGCCGCCGTGGCGGGGTCGTTCAGATCCTCGAAGCCGCCGGCCAGCAGGCTTCCCTTGTCGTCGATGATGGAAATGCGGTTGGGGGTCAGCTTCGGCACCGCCGCCGCGACCAGGTGCTGGATCGCCGAGACCTGCCCGCGGTCGAGCCTGGCGATGCCCTTCATTTTCAGCACGATGGACGCGCTGGGTTCCTGCTTTTCGCGGCTGAACAGCTCGCGGCGCGGCATGACCAGATGGACGCGCGCCGAGCGCACCGATTCAATGCCCCCGATGGTGCGGGACAGTTCGCCTTCCAGGGCGCGCACCAGATTGATGTTCTGCACGAAGTCGGTCGAGCCCAGGGAGTCCGAGGAGTCGAACAGCTCGTAGCCGACGGTGCCGCCGCTCGGCAGGCCCTGCTGGGCCATGGCCAGACGCATGCGAGACACCTGATCGGCCGGTACGTAAAGGTCGGTGCCGTTCTTCCTCAGCTCGTAGGGGACGGCCTGGCTTTCCAGTTGGCTGGCGATGCGGGTCGCGTCATTGGTGTCGAGATCGCCGTAAAGAAGGGCCATCTGGGGGCTGGCCAGCCGCGTCGACAGAAAGATGAAGAAGGCGATGAGGCCAAAGACGACGCCACCCATGATGGACAGGCGCATCGGACCCAGATTGCGGAGGGTTTGCAGCAGAGTTTCCACGAATTTTCCTCGCCTAGAACGACTTCTTGCCGCCATGGCCGTAGGCGGGTCGGCCCATGGGGCCAGCGTCGGCAGACTACGGGGGGGATCGTGAAAGAGTCGTTAACGGTGGGCAAAAGTTGCCTACCCCGCCCGCCCCCGCCTCTGGGAACGGCCTCTCGCATGCCGTGTGGCGCAGGGCTCCTGCCGGCCGGGCTGGTCGAACAGGCGTTCCCATGCCAGGAACTCCTCGATGGAAAGCGCATAGCGCCGGCAGGCTTCATCGAGCGAGATGAGTCCAGCGCGCACGCCGGCGACGACGTCGGCTTTGCGGCGGCGGATCCAGCGCCCGGTGTCGGGGGCCGGCAGATCGGCGAAGGTCAGCGTCCGGCCGGTCGGCTCCGCCGTCGGGGATGGTACCTGTCGCGGGGAATGGGTGTTGCCCAGGGCTTGGTTCATCGGCGGCCTTTTTCGCGGTGGATTTTATGGGAATGCGACCGGTCCCAGGGTAGCCGCCTCCCCTTAACGAATGCCTAAAGGTGGGGCGGCCCGGGTAGTTCAAGCCGAGTGTAAAAGGGCGTTCTTCCGCGGCCCCCAAAAAAGGATTGGGCTCCGAAGGGGGCGGAAAACCCCTTCGGAGCCCTGGGCTTGGGACAGTGGGTTTGGGAAACCCGTTGTCTTGCCACGGTCCGGCCCGACGCTGGGGTGCCGGGGGACGGTTGGGCACCGGCCCCGGAACCCCGGGCTTGGGACAGTGGACTTGCGGAAACTTCTGGCGTCTTCCTTTCCTTGCTGGATGGTTCCGGGGACGGTGGGCGCCGTCCCCGGAGCCTGGGTTTGGGACAGTGGGCTGCGGAAAAAAAGCGGTTACTTGATCCTGGTCAGCTCATCGAGCATTTCGTCGGCGGTGCGGATGATCTTGGTGCTGGCGGAATAGGCGCGCTGCACGACGATCATCTTGGTGAACTCCTCGCCGATATCGACGGTGGAGGCCTCCAGCGCGCCCTGGGTGACGGCGCCGGCCGGGCCTGAGTCGGCGACGCGCAGCGTGTAGTCGCCCGACGCCTCGGTGGCGTTCCAGATGTTGCCGGTGCGGGCTTCCAGCGAGTTGGGGTTGACGAAGGTGGCGATCGGGATCTTGAAGATGTTGCGGGTCTCGCCGTTATCGAACAGCGCGGTGACCAGGCCCTCGGGCGAGATGGTGACGCCGGCGAAGGTGCCGAAGCGCGAACCGTTCTGCTGGATGAACACCGGCGTGAAGGAAGCGCCGAACTGGGTCATGCCGTCGGCCTCGCCCAAGGTTCCGAAGTCCATGGCGATGCGCGGACTGTTGCCCAACGCCCCGTTCATGTCGGCGGCGCCGCTGGCGAAGCCGAGGATCTCGATGGAGCCGACGTTGACCGATTTAGGCAGGCCGTCGACGTCGAAGTGAAGGCCGTAGAGGGTGTTCACCGTGGTTCCCGTAACAAGGTCGAGGGCGGTGCCATCCGGCTCTGTGACGGTGAGGCCCGTCCCGGTGACCGCGTAGCTGCCGCTGGGCAGCGACGACAGGACCAAGGTATCGACTACGCCGGTGTTACCATTATCGCGGATGCGGACGCGGTTGCCCGACATCTGCGCGTCGGTGACCTCGATGGCGGCCTCGAGGTTGGCGAGGGTTGCGCCAATGCCGGCGCCAATGGTTACGGCAGTGTTGCCGGCGCCTACGCCGCCGACACTCTCGAACTCGTAAGTGATTCCGTTGATGACGATGGTGTTGCCATCGACCGGGTTGGCGCCGAAGGTGATCTGCGTATTGTCGCTATAGGCCGCGTTCTGCTTCAGCACGTTGAACGCCGAGGTTTGCTTGGTGACCGGGTTGCCGTTGGCATCCAGCAGACCGACCGGGTTCACCGAGATGGCATCGGTGCCGTTCTCGTGGAAGAGCAGCGCCGTCGGGGAATTGGGGCTCAGCGTCACGCGCTCATAGGCGGCGGCGAAGTCGGTATCGGTGGTCTGGATGGCGGTCAGCAGCCGGGCGACGTCGTCGGACAAGGTTGTGGCGGTGGCAATGTTGACGGCCGTGTTGGTGCCGGTGACGGAGCCATCGGTGTCGAACTCGTAGGTGGTGCCGTCGATGGTGATCGTCGCGCCCTCGGACGGACGGGCGGTAAATTCCAGCAGGCCCTTGCTGTCGTAGACCAGGGGGGTGAGGGGCGTGCTGTCGTAAAGCGTCATCACGGTGGTGCCCGAGGGCGGCACGATGTCGACGTCCCACTGATTGGCGCGTCCCGAGCGCATGTAGGAGACGCTGAAGGTGCCGGCGTTACCCAGCGTGTCGAAGAACTGCACGTCGGTCTTTTGGAAGCCGGTCTGGGCGGTGGCAAGCACCGGGTCGTAGGTGCTGGCGTTGGCCGGCAGGTTGGCGCCGATGGCGATCGTGGTGGTCGCCGCCGCGGTGCCGCCGACGCGGCTGAGGTTGATGGTCTGCAGGAAGTCGGTCGACACGATGTTCTGGTTGGGGATGGGATTGCGGATGGGGTCGACCGCCTGCACGACGCCGGCGGCATCCGTCGGCCAGCCCTGCAGGTAATAGCCCGAGGTGTTCTTGAGGTAGCCCTCGTTGTCCATGATGAACGAGCCGGCCCGGGTGTAGAGGAACTGGTCCGAGTTGGTCGGCTTGGCCGCCTCGTTGACGACGAAGAAGCCCTGGCCCGAGATGGCGATGTCGGTCTGGGACGTCGAGGCCTGCAACAGGCCTTGCACCTCGGTGCGCTGGCGGGGCTTGGACTGCACGCCGCCGGCCGAATAGAAGGTCGCCGACACCTGCTTGGTCACCAGCGTCTGGAAATTGACCTCGGTGTTCTTGTAGCCGATGGTGCTGACGTTGGTAATGTTGTCCGACACCGCACCCATGGCGCTGCTCTGGGCCGTGAGGCCAGACACGCCGGAAAACATCGCGCCAAACAAACTCATTTCATCACTCCTTCGGCATTGCGGTCGTGCCGCGTCGCGAAATCATTTCAACGGGCGGACGGGATCGTCCTCCGGCGGCTCCTTACTGCGTAGTGGTCGGCTGTTTGGTTTCGTTGACCGACAGCACGGCGGCCATCGGCACCGCGACGTCGTCCATGTAGAGGACAACCTGGCCGCTTTCGGCGCCGGCCCCGGTGACGCGTCCAAAGACGGTCTGCGACACCGCGAGCGTCTTGCCGGTGTTGTCGACCGCGGAAACCACCGCGGTGTAGACGCCGTCCGGAAGCTGGTTGCCCGAGGCGTCCTTGCCGTCCCAATCGTGGACGTGATAGCCGCTCTCGGTCTTGCCTTGCAGGGTGGCGACGATCTTGCCGGTGTCGTCCTTGATGGTGATCGTCGTCGTCTTGGCGTTCTGGCCGATCGCGTAGGAGAACTTGGCCTCGCCGTCATCCAGGTTCATGACGTTGCCCTTGGCCTCGATCGTGGTTCCCAGGTAGCCGACCATGGAAGCCACCTGCGTGGTCTGCTGCAGGGTGATCAGGTCTTCCAGGTGGGCGTTGCCGTAGATCTGCTGCTCGACGCTGGCGAACTGCACCAATTGCGACGTGAACTCGGTGGCGTCCATCGGCTCCAACGGGTCCTGGTGCTTCAACTGCGTGACCAGCAGGTTGAGGAACTTGTTCAGGTCGTCGTTGAGCCTGTCTTTCGCCTGGCCCGATTGGCCGGTGGAGGCGACGTCGGTTCCGGAAATTCCTGAGAGAATAGCCATGATCTAGTTCCTCATGCGCGGATGTCGATCCGTCCATCGGGACGGATGCCACCCGGATAATCGGTCCAGGCCGGGGTTTCGGCGGTAGTGTCATCGGCGGCGAGGCTCTCCTGGCCGGACCGGCCGCCGGCCACTTGCCGGTCGCCTTCCTGGCCCTGGCCCTGCTGTCCGCGCAGGCTGAAGCTCAAGCTGCTGTTATCGGTCTCAAGTCCGGCCTGCTGAAGGGCGCGCTCCAGCTCCCGGGCGTCCTTCTGCAGCATGTCCAGCGTCTCCTTGCTGTCCGCCGTCACCGTCGCCGAGACGCGGCCATCGGTGACCTCCAGGCGGACATCCACGCGGCCCAAGTTTTGGGGGCGCAATTGGATATTGATGTGGTCGATGCCGTCCTTGATGGCTTTCGAGATCTGCACCGAGACCTGGTCGACGGCGGCCTGCTGGGCCACCGTGAAGCGCGGCTGGCCGGCGGCTTGAGTGTGCGACGCAGGCTGGGTGGAAGGCGTTTGGAGCGCGGCGTGCGCACCGCTGCCGGCCAGGCCTTCGCCGCCACCGGACGAGGTCTGCATGCCGGCGGAAGCGGTCGAGGCGGCCGCCTGCACGATGGTCTTGGCGGCATCGGCGGCGACCGAGGCGCCTGGCGCCCGGGCCATCTGGGCCTCGGCCTGCTGATTCTGTTGGGCCAGGGGGCTGGCCTCGGTGCCGGCCAGGGCGGCCTGGACGGTGGCGTTGAGCGGAGCGGCCTGCGCGGCCGGGGTCGTCGCCGGGGCTGCCGACGTGGCGGGGTCGGCGACGGCGGCGGCAATCGGCGCGCTCAGCGTGGCGGCGGGCTGGGAAACCAGCTGCGCCGACGGCTCGGTGACGGTGGTGCGAACGGCGACGAGATTGCCGCTG
>JACZKS010000047.1 GCA_014859895.1 Rhodospirillales bacterium | reverse complement strand
CGGCGACGGCGTTGCGCGCCATCCTTCGCCAACGCGGCCTGGAGCCGGTCTTCCTGGAGGCGCGCATCGCCGCCTTCCGCGGCGACCTCGCGGCCGGCCTGGCGACCTTGAACGACATCGCCGCCGTCACCGATCCGGACGACGAAACGGACGCCATGGTCGCGGCGGCGACGCGGGCGCTGGAACTGGGCGAGTTCGCGGCGGCGATCGACGCCCTGGACAGGGCCGGCGCCCGTTTCGGGGCCGCCGGCCGCCGGATGGCCGACGCGGCCGAGAAACGCCACCTCGCGGCGGTACGCGCCGCCACGCTTGCCGGCGATCTGGAAATGGCCCAGAGCCAATACGCCGCTGCCGCCAAGCTGTTCGCCCGCGCCCTCGGCCGGCTGCCGGAGAACGCGGACGGCCCGCTCGCCGCGCTGCTGACCCGGCAGGCGACGGCGCTCTTCCAGGGCGGGGCGATGGCCGAAGCGGAAACCTTGCTGAGGCGCGCCGTCGAGGTGACGGAACGCCTGCGCGGCGCCGCTCATCCCGAGGTCGCGAAGGCCTTGAGCCGGCTGGCCTTCGTGCGCTATGCGGCAGGTCAGCCGGCGGAGGCCGAGGAGCTTTACCGGCGCGCGCTCGCCATCGACGAAGCGATCCTGGGCGGCGACCATCCGGCGGTGGCCAGTGATCTTTCTAACCTGGCGCAATTGCTGGCGCGACAGGGGAACGAGGCGGCGGTCGAGCCGTTGTTGCAGCGGGCGCTGGCGATCCGCCAGGCGACCCTGTCGCCGGATGATCCCGACGTGGCCCGCTCGGCCAGGGCCTATGCCGACCTCCTGCGCCGCCTGAAGCGCCCGGAGGATGCCAAGCGCGTGCTCGCCGATGCCGCCCTGGCCCGGCGGCAAACCGCGGAAGGAAGCGGACCGGACCGGTCGACCCAGGCGCCATGAAGATATCGATCCGCATCGTCGCCCTCGTCGTCGTCGGCTTTCTGGTCACGGCGTCGGTAAGCGGTGTCGCCATCCTGGCGACGTCGCGCATAGCCGACCGCCTGACCGGCGTGACCCGCGAGGAACTGCCGCTGCTCGGCATGCTTACCTCGATCACGGTGAACCAGCTCGAGCAGGCGGTGAGTTTCGAGAAAGCCCTGAGACTGACCGAAGCCGGCCCCCCCGTCGCGCCGGCCCGCGTTGCCGATTTCGGCGCCCAGACGCACCGCTTCGCCGTGTTGGGAGCCCGTCTCGTGGACCAGCTTCGCGATACCGTCCTGACGGCCCAGGCGGTCCTTCGGCAAGCTGCCGACCCGGCGCTCCGGCAGGAATTCCGCGCCCTTCTCGAAGCCCTGCACAAGATCCAACTGACCCAGAACCGATATGGCGGGACCGCCCAGCGCATCTTCCATCTGCTGGAAACCGGCAATCGGGCGGAGGCCGAACGCCTGCTGCCGGCGATCGCCATCGAGCAGAAGAACCTGACCACCGAGGTCGAGCAGCTGGTCCATCGGGTGGAAAACATCGCGACGGCGTCGGCGGCGTCGGCGCTCGCGCAGGCCCGCGCGAACATGCTGATCATGATCGGCGTCGGCGCCGTCGGCCTTGTCGTCTGCATTTTCCTGGGGCTGGCGCTCGGGCGCAGCATCACCCGCCCGATCACCGAGGTGGTGGTGGCGCTGGCCGAACTGGTGCGGGGCAACGTCGACACCCCGCTCGAACACGGCCGCATTCCCGGCGAGATCGGCGCCATCGCCGTCGCCTTGCGGGCCTTCCGCGACGAGATCGTCAACCGCCGCAAAACGGTCGTCGCGCTGGCCGAATCGGAGCGCAGGTTCCATTCCCTGGCGCAGGTGTCGCCGGTCGGTATTTTCTATACCGACCCGATGGGCAACTGCCGCTATTCCAACGACAAGTGCGCCGAGATCACCGGGTTGAGCGAAACAGCCATGCTGGGAACCGGCTGGCAGGACGCGCTGCATCCCGAAGACCGCCATCGCGTGCTCGCCACCTGGGAGGCGTGCGCCGCCGAGGGCAAGGCTTTCGCCATCGAGTACCGGTTTCTCAAGGCGGACGGGGCCGCGACCTGGGTGATCGGGCAGACGACGTCACACCGGGACGGCGAAGGACGGGTGACCGGCTTCGTCAGCACGCTGACCGACGTCACCGAACAGAAAACCGCCGAGCAGATGCTCCGGCATTACGCCCGCTCGCGGGGCCAGTTGCAGGACATCACGGTCGACCAGTCGCTGGCCTTCGACGAGAAGATCCTCCGCCTGCTGGTCCTGGGAACCGAGACCTTCAACCTGCCGCTCGGCATTGTCAGCCATGTCGAGGACGACAGCTACATCGTCGAACACATCGTCGGCCCCGCGGGGGCACCACCGGCCGGCGCCATCTTCTCGCTCGCAGAAACCTATTGCTTCCACACGCTGGCCGCCAACGCCCCGACCGGCTTCGACAGGGCCGGCGAAAGCCACATTCGCGACCACCCCTGCTACCGCGTCTTCCGGTTGGAATCCTACATCGGGGTCCCGATCATGGTCGATGGCCAACGGTACGGGACGCTCAACTTCTCGGGGCCCGAACCGCGCGAGCGCCCGTTCGGCGAGAGCGATTTCTCGCTGATCCAGCTGCTCGCCCAGTGGATCGGCGCCGAGATCTCGCGCCGTCACGCCGAGAATGCGCTTCGCATCAGCGAGGAGCGGCTGAAACTTGCCCTCGAGGGAACCGAGGACGGCCTGTGGGACTGGAACGTGATTACCGGGGAGGTCTATTTCAGTCCCCGCCTGGAAGCCATGCTCGGTTTCGCGCCGGGCGCGCTCGAGCCCAGCCACGCCGCCTGGCTGGCCCGGGTCCACGCCGAGGACAAGGCGGTCGTCGAAGCGGCGCTCAACGCCCATCTGCAAGGCCGCACGCCGATCTACGAAGCCGAACACCGACTGCTGACCAAGGACGGCGCATGGCTGTGGGTGCTGGACCGCGGCAAGGTGGTGGAACGGCGGGCCGACGGCACGCCGATCCGCGCCGTGGGCACCCATACCGACATCACGGCGCGCAAGCGCGCGGAGGATGCGCTCCGCGACAGCGAGGAGAAGATCCGGGCGGTCGTCGAAACCATGGTCGATGGCATCATCACGATCGATGAATCCGGGACCATTGAATCGGTCAATCCGGCGGTCGAGCGCATCTTCGGATTCCCGAGGGACGAACTGATCGGCCGCAACGTCGCCGTCCTGATGCCCGAGACGCCCGGCGGCGCCCACGCCAACTCCATCCAGAACTATGTCCGGACCGGGATGGCCCAGGCCATCGGCAGCGGCCGGGAATTCAGCGGCCGGCGCCATGACGGCACCATCATCCCGCTGGAAATCGGCATCAGCGAGATCAACCAGGGTGGCCGGAGGATGTTCACCGGCATCGTGCGCGACATTACCGAGCGCAAGCAGATCGAGCGCATGAAGAACGAGTTCGTGTCGACCGTCAGTCACGAACTGCGCACGCCCTTGACCTCGATCCGCGGCGCGCTGGGCCTGATCACCGGAGGGGCGGTGGGCTCCCTTCCCGGCAAAGTCGGCGAGTTGGTCGACATCGCCTACAAGAACAGCCAGCGCCTGATCGCGCTCGTCAACGACATCCTCGACCTCGAGAAGATCGAATCGGGCAGCATCGAGTTCCGCTTCCAGCCGGCCGATCTTGGCCAGCTGATCGCCACCGCCATCGAGGCCAACGCCAGCTTCGCCACGGAATACGGCGTCCAGTACGTCGTCCGCCAACCTGTCCCCGCCATCGCCGTCAGCGTGGACGGCGACCGCATCATCCAGGTGATGGCCAATCTGTTGTCCAACGCCGCCAAGTTCTCGCCGGCCGGCGAAAAGGTGGAAGTCGCCGTCCTCCCGCGCGACGGATGGGTGCGCGTCGCCGTCATCGACCGCGGCCCCGGCATTCCGAAGAACTTCCGCGACCGCATCTTCCAGCGCTTCAGCCAAGCCGATTCGTCGGACACCCGCAAGGCCGGCGGCACCGGGCTGGGCCTCAGCATCACCAAGACCATCGTCGAGCGCCACGGCGGACGCATCGGCTTCGACGCCACCCCGGGCGGCGGCTCGACTTTCCATTTCGAGCTTCCGCTTTCCCCCGGAGCCGAAGCCGCGACGCCGTCGGGCCCGCCGCAAGCGGAGGACGGGGAACCGGTCACCGGCAAGAAGCGGGTGCTCGTCTGCGAGGACGATCCCGACATCGCCAAGATTCTCGCCATGATGCTCACCCAGGGCGGCATGAGCGCCGAGGTCGCCTATACGGCGGAATCCGCGCAGGCCATGCTGGCCGAGCGGCGCTTCGACGCCATGACGGTGGACATCCTGCTTCCCGGAAAGGACGGCATCGCGCTGATCCGCGAGGTGCGCCGGGACCCGGCGGTCCGCGACATCCCCGTGGTCGTCGTTTCGGCCCGCGCCGGGGATGCCCGGGAGCATATCGAGGCGGCGACGCTGGGCGTTCTCGACTGGCTCAGCAAACCGATCGACGAGGAACGGCTGCTGCGCGTCGTGACCAAGGCGGCGAGCGCGGCACCCCAGCGCAAGCCCCGGCTGCTCTACGTCGAAGACGACGCCGATCTCGTCGAGACGATCAGCGATCTGCTGGAGGATCGGGTCATGCTGACCGTGGCGTTCTCGGTGGCGGAGGCGCGGATTTGTCTTGACCGGGAGACCTTCGACCTTGCAATTCTGGACATCAAGCTGCCCGACGGCTCGGGGTTCGAGTTGCTGCCCCTGCTCAAGGGCAAAGGGGCGGATACGATGCCGGTGATCATCTTTTCCGGCTATGCGATCGACGACGACGTGGCCCGCCAGGTGGATGCCGCCCTCATCAAGGCGCGGGTGAGTAACCGCGAACTGCTCGACACCATCCGCCGACTCGTCGGCAACGACGCCTTCCCTCAGGATCCGGAAAGGACCGTGGCATGACGGTTTCGCCGCTGAAGAAGATTCTCATCGTCGAAGACGATCTCGACATCCAGACCGTCGCGCGCATCGCGCTCGAAACCGTCGGCGGCTTCACGGTGGAAACCTGCGACTCGGGGAAGGAAGCCATCGAGATGGCGCCCCGCTTCAAGCCGGACCTCATCCTGCTCGACGTCATGATGCCGGAAATGGATGGGCCGACGACGCTCCAGCACCTGCGCGCCAATCCCGAAATCAGCGCGACGCCGGTGGCGTTCTGCACCGCCAAGGCCATGCCGGCGGAACTGGAGCATTACCGCAACCTGGGCTCGGCGGGCGTCATCGCCAAACCCTTCGACCCGATGGCCCTGGCCGACCAGGTGCGCGAAATCTGGAACAACCACCATGGCTGAGACCGGCTCCGGCTTCGCCGAACGCTTCGCGGCCCTGCAATCGCAGTTCTTCGCCAAGCTCGCGGAGCGCGTCGAGGCATTGGACGCCCTGGTCGGCGACCTGGAAAAGGCGACGACGGAGAAGGCGGCAAAATCGGCGCTCAGGCCAATGCAGGAGGTCGCCCACAAGCTGTCGGGTTCGGGAGGCATGTTCGGGGCGCCGACAGTTTCCGAGGTGGCCCGCGATCTGGAGGAGACCTGCGAGCGGGCCACGGCGGCCCCGGGCGGCCTGCCGGACGAGACCACCCGCCGCCGGATCAAGGACCTCGTCGCCCGCCTGCGCGCCGAGCAGGACTCCCCGATCGAGGCCGTGCCCGACGTCGCGGCCCCCGCCAAGCCGGCGCCGGCGCGCGAGGCCTTCGACGCGGCCACCCGGAAATGGCGGGTGGTGCTGATCGAGGACGACCCCGCCCAGGCCCGCGTGGTCACCTCGTTCCTCGCCAACTCGGAATACGACGTCGTCCATTTCGACAAGGGCAAGGCCGCGCTGGAGGAAATCGAGCGGCGGCCGCCCGATGCCATCCTGCTCGACCTCATGCTGCCGGACATCGGCGGCATCGACATCCTGCGCCGCGTCTCCAGCCGCCAACTGCCGTGCGTCACCGTCGTGGTCACCGCCCACGGGTCGGTCAACGTGGCCGTCGAGGCCATGCGGCTGGGCGCCCATGACTTCATCGTCAAGCCGTTCAACGCGGCCCGGCTCCAGGTCACGCTGCGCAACGCGCTGGAACACGACCGCCTGAGCCGCATCGTCGAGACCTACCAGGACCTCGACCGTTCCGCCTATTGCGGCTTCGTCGGATCGTCCCTGCCGATGCAGGCGATCTATCGTATCATCGACAGCGCGGCGGGCAGCAAGGCGACCGTATTCATTTCCGGCGAAAGCGGCACCGGCAAGGAGGTGTGTGCCGAGGCGATCCATCAGAAAAGCCCTCGCGCCAACAAGCCGTTCGTCGCGCTGAATTGCGGCGCCATCCCCAAGGACCTGATGGAAAGCGAGATCTTCGGCCACGTCAGGGGCGCCTTCACCGGCGCCATCGCCGAGCGCGACGGCGCCGCCACGCGGGCCAACGGCGGCACGCTTTTCCTCGACGAGGTGTGCGAACTCGACTTGAGCCTGCAGACCAAACTCCTGCGCTTCGTGCAGACCGGGACCTTCCAAAAGGTCGGCGGCGAGGGCACCGAGGCGGTCGACGTCCGCTTCCTGTGCGCCACCAACCGCGACCCGGTGGCGGAAGTGGCGGCCGGGCGGTTCAGGGAGGACCTGTTCTACCGCCTCCACGTCATCCCCATCCACATGCCGCCGCTGCGCGAGCGCGGACGGGACGTCCCGCTGATCGCCCGCAAGTACCTGGAGGCCTACGCCGCCGAGGAGGGTAAGCGCTTCACCCGCTTCGATCCCGAATGCGAGGCCGTGCTCGCGGTCTATCCGTGGCCGGGCAACGTGCGGGAACTGCAAAACGTCATTCGCAACGCGGTGGTGCTGAACGACGGCGACGCGGTGACGGCGGACATGCTGCCGGCCCCCGTGAAGCTGCTGGCCAGCGTCGAGCGACCCCCGGTCCCGCCGCCGCCGCCGGGGGAGGCCGCCGCCGAAAACGCCGGAATGCCGGAACACATCCGGCCGCTGGCCGAGGTGGAGCGCGACGCCATCGAGCACGCCATCCGCCTCTGCGGCGGCAACATTCCCAAGGCCGCCCATTTCCTGGGGGTCAGCGCCTCGACGCTCTATCGCAAGAAGCAGAGCTGGGAAGACGGGCGGCCGGCCGATTAGCGCATCTTGCAGTCACGTTGAAGTGCCTGTGGATATCCTTCGACAGGTTCAGGATGAGGTCTTTTTACAGGTTTCCTCATCCCGGGCCGGACCGACCTACCAGTTCCACACCGTGCCGTCGCGCAACCGGCCCAAGGGAAGGTAGGCGGGTTCGTAAGGATATTTGGCGGCAAGCTTCTCGTCGATGTCGACGCCGTGCCCCGGCACCTCGCCCGGCGTCATGAAGCCGTCGGCGAAGGCATAGGCATGGGGAAAGACCTCATCGGTCACCGGCTGGTGCGGCATGTGTTCCTGGATGCCGAAGTTGGGGACCCAGGTGTCGAAATGGAGCGCGGCGCCCATGCAGACCGGCGACAGGTCGGTCGCCCCGTGGCAGCCGGTCCGCACCTGATAGAGGCTGGCAAAATCGGCGATCCGGCGCAAGTGAGTGATGCCCCCGGCGTGGACGACGGTGGCCCGGATATAGTCGATCAACTGGTTCTGGATCAGATCCTTGCAGTCCCAGATCGAATTGAACACCTCGCCGATGGCGATCGGGGTGACCGTGTGCTGGCGGATCAGCTTCAACGCCTCCTGATTCTCGGCCGGCGTCGGGTCCTCGAGCCAGAACAGGCGATAGGGTTCCAGGCTCTTGCCGAGCCGGGCCGCCTCGATCGGCGTCAGGCGGTGATGGACGTCGTGCAAGAGATGGAAATCCATGCCGAATTTCACGCGGATTGCTTCGAACAGCTTCGGCGCGAAGTCCAGATAGGGCTCGGTCGCCCAGACGTGCTCCTCCGGCAATCCCCTGGTCGCCGGCTCGTAGAACTTGCCGCCCTTGGGCACGCCATAGGCGGCGTCCAGACCGGGAATGCCCGACTGAGCGCGGATCGCCTTGTAACCCATCTCCTTATGGCGGGCGACCGAGTCGAGGGTTTCCTCCAGGTCCCGGCCATTGGCGTGGCAATAGACCAGCACTCCGGTCCGGCTCTTGCCGCCGAGAAGCTGGTAAAGCGGCATGCCGGCGGCCTTGGCCTTGATGTCCCACAAGGCGGTATCGACCGCGGCGATGGCGCTCATCGTCACCGGGCCACGCCGCCAGTAGGCGCCGCGATAGAGGTAGTTCCAGATGTCCTCGATCTGACCCGCATCGCGGCCGATCAGGCATGGGATCACATGATCCTGAAGATACGAGGCAACCGCCAGTTCGCGCCCGTTCAGCGTGGCGTCGCCAAGTCCGTGGACTTCTTCGTCGGTGGTGATCTTGAGGGTGACGAAATTGCGTCCCGGAGCGCATACGATGACGCGCGCGTCGATGATTTTCATGGGATGTTCCGATTGAAGCCGGTTATTTGCCGAAAATGAGGTTGGGTAGCCACAACGAGAAGGCGGGAACGTAGGACACCAGCAGGAGGACGATGCCGTTCATCAGAAGGAACGGCATCAGTTCGCGAATCACCGCGGAAAGCGGCACGCGGGCGATGTTGGCACACACGAACATGCATACCCCGACCGGCGGCGTCGACAGCCCGATCATCAGATTGAGAACCGCGAACGTCGCGAAATGAACCGGGTCCACGCCGACGCTCTGGGCGACGGCCAGGAGCGGCGCGAACAGGATGATCAGGGCGGCGATCGTTTCCATGAACATGCCGACGCACAACAGGAGGATGTTGATCAGCAGGATCACCAGGTACTTGTTGGTGGTGATCGCCAGAACCGCGGCCGCGATCTTCTGGGGAATTTCCTCGGACGCCAGTATCCAGCCGAAGACGTTGGCGAAACCCACCAGCACCAGGATGGCCGCCGAACCGATGGTGCTGTCGATGACGAGGCGCGGCACGTCGGCGATGGGGAAGCCGCGATAGACGAAGGCGCCGACGGCAAGGGCGTAGGCCACGGCGACGATCGCCGTTTCGGTCGGCGTGACGTCACCGCTGAGAATGCCGACGATGATGAGAACCGTCATCGTCAGCGCCCAGAACGATCCCGAAAACGCCTTGAGCAGTTCACGCCAACCCTGCCATGGCTGATGGGGATAGCCGCGGCGCACGGAAATGACGTAGCAGCCGACCATCATGCCGACGCCAAGCAGAAGCCCCGGAACGGCGCCGGCCATGAACATGCGGCCGACCGAAATGCCGGTCAGCGCCCCAACGATGATCATCGGCACGCTGGGAGGAATGATCGGTCCCACCGTGGATGCCGACGAGGTCAGCGCGGCGGCGAAGGCGGGCGGGTATCCGGCGCGCTGCATGCCGGGGATCATCACCGCACCGATCGAGGCCGCCTCGGCCACCGCGGTTCCCGAAACACCGGCGAAGATCATCGATCCCATGATGTTGGTAAGCCCCAGCCCGCCGCGAATCCCGCCGACCAGGGCGTTGGCGAACCGAATGATGCGCGGCGTAATGCCGCCGCCGTTCATCAGATTGCCGGCGATGATGAAGCCCGGGATGCACAGCAGCACGAACACGTCGATTCCCGCGTACATCTTCTGCGGAATGATAACCAGCGGGATGTCGGCCCACAGGATGTAGGACAGCGACGACAGCCCGAGGGCAATGGCGACCGGAACACCGATCAGCAGGCACAGGAGGAAGCTGCCGAAAAGGAGCGCGATTCCCATGTTTCACGATCCTTCCGCATCGGTCGCGTCGGTGTCTTTGCCGCGCGCGGAACCAAGCGCCTTTTCAATCCCGAAAATCGCCACCATGGCCGCGGTCACGGGCATCGCCAGGAAGATGGCGTCCATCCGCCAGTCCAACGCGGGTGACGTCTGGATCTCGCCGATTGCCATGAAATCCAGCGCCGGCACGAAGATCACCGCGCCCAGCGCGGCGGTCAGGATGAAGGCGATGGTTTCCAGGATGCGCCGCACCTTCTTCGGCACCACGTTCAGAAACAAATCGACGTTCACAAGGTCGCCCGAACGAATCGCCAACCCCACCCCGAAGGCGACGACGAACATCAGGGCGAAACGCGATAGTTCCTCGGTCCACACCGGCGACTGCGGCAGGAAGATCCGGGTAAAGACCTGAATCAGGACGGCGCCGGCCAGTACGGCGAAGGCAAGGCCGGACGCTCCCCGGATCAGGGTGGTGAAGATCGGTGACAGGCGACGCATGACGGGAATCCTCGCGCAAAGCTTCCAGCGGCGTTGGGGGCGGAAGACCCTGGCCCGGAGGCCACTTCCGCCCCGCCCCGTATGCTACTTCATCGCGAAGATCGACTCGACGGTGGCTTTGATCTCGGGCTTGACGCTGGCGAGAACCGCATCCTTGGCCTTGGCCGCGAACGAAGCGGTGTCGACGTCGACGAAAGTCATGCCTTTGGCCTTCAGTTCGGCCTCCAGCTTCTTTTCGTCCTCGTCGAACAACGCATGTTCATGGGTCTGCGCCCGCTTGCCCGCCTCCAAGATGGCCTTTTTGTCGGCGTCAGACAACTTGTTGAACGACTTCTCGCCGATGGCGAGATAAATCCAACTGCGGACGTGCTCGGTCTTGTTGAGGTACTTCTGGACCTCGAAGAAATTAGCGCTCTTGATCAACGCCAGGGGGTTCTCCTGCGCTTCCAGCACGCCGTTCTGCAACGAGGTGAACACTTCAGAGAAAGCCATCGGGGTTGGCTGGGCGCCAAGGCCGCGCCACACGTTGACGAAAAGCGGCACGTTCGGAACCCGCATCTTCAAGCCCTTCAGGTCGTCCAGGGACTTGATCGGCCGGTTCGAAGTCAGGTTGCGCGCCCCGCGCGGGAAAAAGGCGACCGGACGGATCTTGGCCTTGTCGATGATCTGGGCCTCGATGTCCTTGCCGATCGGCCCGTCGGCGACGGCGATCATCTGCTCAAGGCTCTTGTATGCATAGGGAATGGCGAGGAGGGCGGCCTTCGGCGCCCAGTTCTGCAACGATTCGCCGGTAATCGTCATGTCGACGGTTCCGAGTTGCATGCCGTTGACGAGATCCATCTCCTTGCCCAGCGTCTCGTTGGGGAAGACCTTGACCTCGACCCGATTGTTGGTGAGAGCGGCCACTTCCTCGGCAAACTTCAACGAGGCCTTGTGCCAAACGTCCTGTTCGTTGGCGAGGTGGCCAAGCTTCAGGGTGACGTCGGCCGCGCCGGCGATCGAGACGCTGCCGGCCATCATGGCCACGGCCGTCAACGTTGCAACCTTAAGCCCTTTGAACATCTCGTGATCCTCCTCTTTCTTCTGTTTCGCCGCCCCACGCCGTCCCTGGGTCGCGCGCGGCGGTCCCTACGATACGGCCGTCATGCACGGCCGTGGTGCATACCCCAGGACGTATTCCGCCTCGGCGGCCACGCAGGTCGGGCCGGCGCTCGCAGATGCGGTCCGGAAATCCGGCGCCTCGTGGATGACACATGCCTTCATCTGACCCAGCCCGCCCTGATCGCGCCCGTTGGTTCGGAGTGCCATTTCATTGGTTCGGAGCGATTACAACCATACTTGTATGGTACGGGTCAGTGCTGGTCAATACCATACTTGTATGGTATTGACGTCGGGGGTTCAGGATCAGACATGTTCGCTGTGCGATTGAATCAACGCGACGCCGTGGTGCCGCAAATATACGGCCTGTTGCGGCACGCCATCGTCACGACGAAGCTGGTTCCAGGACAATGCCTTTCAGAAAAGAACATGGCCGAACAGCTGGGTGTGAGCCGTCAGCCGGTCCGCGAGGCATTCATCAAGCTGGCCGAAGCCGGACTGGTGGAAATCCGACCCCAGCGGGGCACCTTTGTGATGAAGATTTCGGTCAAGGCGGTGGAGAATTCGCGGTTCGTGCGCGAAGCCATCGAATTGGCCATCCTGGACGAGGGTGTCGGCCACGTGTCGCCGACGTTCCTGGCGATCCAACGCGATAACATCAACCGCCAGCGCGTAGCGGCCCAAGCCCCCGATTTCGAGGCATTCTTCGCCCTTGACGAAGCCTTTCATCGGGGATTCGCCGAGGCCGTCGGCTGTGGTCACGCATGGAAGGTCATCGAGAACGACAAGGCACAGTGGGACCGGGTTCGCTTCCTGACCCTTCCCAAGGCATCACCGATGCTGGATCTCGCCCGTCAACACGAAACCATACTCGACGCCGTCGAACAGCGGCGTCTGGGCGACGCTAAGGCGGCCATGCGAACCCATTTGCGCGAAGCCTTGAAGACGCTGGCCGTCGTCGTCGCCGAACATCCTCAACTGTTCGAAGACGAAACGGGACACCGGACAGGCGGAGAATTATCGGCACCGGCCATTCCCCGAACACCCTACCGCGAACCGATCGGCCAAGTTTGAGGCGTGACGGTCCCGGCCAGTCGCAGGTCGGATTATTCGCCATTCCCGACGAAGGAAAAGGCGGGTCCGGAGCGCAAAGGGGGAGGACGGAAGATGGCTCCGGACCCGCGAGGTTGTAGGAAACGACCCGATGGCCGCTTTCCCCACCCTTCCGAAAATGCGGTATCCTCTGGTGAGGCGTCGAGTGCCGGGGAGGCTCCGGCACGTGACGCTCTCTTCCTCGCAACCGCCATGCCATCCCGTTCCTGCCGGAGGAATGGCGGATCCCTGCGCATCGAGGGGTGGAAAGGGGGGCACCGCCCGGCATCCCGAGAGCCTGCTTTTCGCAAATTGCACCGCGTTTTGCGTTTTGCAAAACATTTCGCCGGCGGGCCGGCACCGGCTTGCGGGCCTTTCACCGGCTCCCCCGCCGGCCGGCATCGCCATGGTTAGGGAATTCCCGAATACTTGCCGCCGGATGAACCCGTTACTATTTTCGGTGAGGGAAACGCGGAATATAGGGCGCAACGTCCCGATACTTACGACCATCCAACCCCACCCCTCCGTGCAGGATGGCCTCCGTGTTTCCCTTCATTTCCCTTTCGCCCGACGGCGATCCGCGTGGCTCGTGTCACGCGGGCGTTTTTTTATGGGCCGTCCCGCGGCTGTCCTGATCGGTCCGGCTCTGGTAGAATGGCCATTCGGTCTTGCCATGGCTAGGAGGCCTCCGTCCATGAAGACCATTCTGCTGCCCCTCGTCGACGACGACTCGGCCGCCAGCGCGACCAAAACCGCCTTCATGATCGCGCAGCGCTTCGGCAGCTATATCGAGGGAATGTTCGTGCGCGCCCCGATGCCGACGATGTCGCACGGGCCGATTCCCTCGCACTTCCTTGGCCAGTACCGCGATTTCTGGGACCATAACGCCGAGCGCGCGCGCCAGCGCTTCGCCGCCTTCATGAACGCGCACAACGTGCCGTTCCGCGAGATCGGCGTGCGTTCGGACCAGCCGACCGCGTGGTGGAGCGAGCGGGAAGGCGAGCGGGACGCCGTCATCGGCAGCTACGGCCGGCTGTTCGGGCTCATCGTCATCTGCCGCACGCCGCCCGAGGCGTCACCCGACTGGATGGGCGCCTGCGAGGCGGCCCTCTTCTATGGCGGCCGCCCGGTGATCGTCAGCTCGGGGCGCGTCCCCGAGACGGTGGGGGAAACCGTCGTTGTCGCCTGGAACGGCAGCACGGAAACGGCCCGCACGCTGGCCTTGGGCTGGCCCATCCTGCGCGGCGCCCGCTCCATTCATGTCCTTTCGGTGAGCGGCGCCTCGGGCGGCATGGTGGCCGGCCCCTCCGGCGAGGAGGTGGCCGCCCACCTGGTGCGCGACGGACTGAACGCGACGGCCCGCACCGTGCCGGCCAAGGGTCGGTCGGCCGCCACCACCCTGCTGGCCGAAGCCCGAGCCCTGGGCGCCGACCTTCTGGTCAAGGGCGCCTTCACCCGCAGCCGCCTGCAGCAGATGATCTTCGGCGGCACCACCCGCCAAATCCTCGCCGAAGCCGACCTGCCGCTGCTCATCGCCCACTAACGGTTCCGGGCGGAAAATGGGCGCATCGGGGGTTTACTTCGGGCCGCGATTGCCGATGATGGGCGCCGCCGTCATCAACGAAGGAGAGAACCCATGGCCCCATCACACGCCGGTCTCAGCGCCCTGGTCACCGGAGGCACCCGCGGCATCGGCCGCGCCACCGCCGAACGCCTGCTGGGCGGGGGCGCCGCCGTCACCGTGACCGGCACCAGCCCCGACGGCACGCCGCCCGACGGATGCGGCTACATGGCCGTCGACTTCGCCGACCGCGAGGCTTCGATCGCGTTCGCCGAAGCCGTCGGCGCCAAGGGCTTCGACATCCTGGTGAACAACGCCGGCACCAACAAGGTCGGGCCGTTCGAGACCTACGCGCTCGAAGATTTCGAGCGCGTCCTGAGGGTCAACCTGATGGCGCCTTTTCTGCTGTGCAAGGCGGTCATCCCGGCGATGAAGGCCAAGGGCTGGGGGCGCATCGTCAACATCTCGTCGCTGTGGGGGGTTACCGCCAAGGAGCACCGCTCGGCCTACGGGGCCAGCAAGTTCGCCATCGACGGCATGACCGCCTCGCTGGCCGCCGACGTCGCCGAGCTGGGCATCCTGGCCAACTGCGTCGCCCCCGGCTTCATCCGCACCGACCTGTCGGTCAAGAACCTGGGCGAAAAGGCCCTGGCCGAGCTGGCGACGCGCGTTCCGGTCCGACGGACCGGCACGGTCGATGAAATCGCCGGCCTGATCGCCTTCCTGAGCAGCCCCGAGAACACCTACATCACCGGCCAGAACATCATCATCGACGGCGGCTACGCCCGCAGCCGCGGGTAGGTCGCGGGACCAGCCCCCCTCCCAGCCC
>JACZKS010000046.1 GCA_014859895.1 Rhodospirillales bacterium | reverse complement strand
CGCTTCATGAATGCGCTTGAACTGATCGACATCTCCAACAACCTGGGCGATGCCAAGAGCCTGATCACCCATCCCGCCACCACCACGCATGAACGCATCGGGGCGGAGGATCGGGCCCGCATGGGCATCGGCGACGGCATGCTGCGCCTGTCGGTCGGCCTCGAGGACCCCGCCGACCTCTGCGACGACCTCGCCCTGGCCTGCCAAGCAGCGCGGGGCGGATGAAAGAGTTTCGAAAGAGTTTCGGGGACACCATACTTAAGAGTTTCGGGGACACCATACTTAATTCGCTTGAATTAAGTATGGTGTCCCCGAAACTCCCTCACCCTGAGGAGGCCCGCAGGGCCGTCTCGAAGGGTGGGCCGCCGCCCTCGGCGACCCCCCGCATCCCTTGCGCCCGCCGGGCGCGTCGCCTATTCAGACGGGGCGACAGGACAGGAAGGAAGGAACATGAGGCCATGACCCAACCCGAGCAGTTCTTGGACCGGCTTCAAGACCTCATCGGCAAGGCCCGCGCCGCCGGGGCGGACGCCGCCGATGCCGTGCTGATCTCCGGCGCCTCCCTCTCGGTGGCCCGCCGCCTGGGGAAACCCGAGCACCTGGAGCGCTCGGAAGAAGCCGATGTCGGCCTGCGCGTCTTCATCGGCCGCAAGCAGGCCATCGTGTCCTCCTCCGACCTTTCGGACGCGGGCTTGGCCGAACTGCCGGCTCGCGCCGTCGCCATGGCCCGCTCGGTCCCCGAGGACCCCTACTGCGGGCTGGCCGAGCCCGGGCTGCTGGCCGGCGACGTGCCCGATCTCGACATGTGCGACGCCGCCGAGCCCGACGCCGAGGCCCTTTTCGCGCTGACCGCCGAGGCCGAGGAGGCCGCCATGGCGGTTTCCGGCGTCACCAATTCCGAAGGCGCCCAGGCCGGCTGGAGCCTGGTCTCGGTGGCGCTGGCCGCCACCAACGGCATGGCCCGGGCTTATAAGCGCTCCGGCTTCAGCCTGTCGGCGGCGGTGGTGGCCGGCGAAGGCACGGGCATGGAACGCGACTACGACTATTCGAGCGCGGTGCATTTGGCCGATCTCAGGTCGGCCACCGACATCGGCCGCTCGGCCGGCGAGCGGACGGTGCGCCGCCTCAACCCCCGCCGGGCCGCCTCGGCCGAGGTGTCGGTGGTCTTCGATCCGCGGGTGTCGGCGAGCCTGCTCGGCCACCTGGCCGGCGCCATCAACGGCGCCACCGTGGCGCGCGGCACCTCGTTCCTCAAGGACAAGATGGGCGAGAAGATTTTCGCCGACGGTATCACCATCGTCGACGACCCCCTGCGCAAGCGCGGCCTGCGCTCCAAACCCTTCGACGCCGAAGGCGTGGCCACAAGGCGGCGCGACGTCGTCGAGGGCGGTCGCCTCACCACCTGGATTCTCGATCTGCGCTCCTCCCGCCAGTTGGGCGCACAAACCACCGGGCACGCCACCCGCGGCCCGTCCTCGCCGCCGTCGCCGACGCCGACCAACTTCTACCTCGCCCCCGGCTCCCAATCGCCCGCCGCCCTGATGGCCGACATCAAGACGGGCCTCTACGTCACCGAGCTGATCGGCATGGGGGTCAACGGCGTCACCGGCGATTACAGCCGCGGCGCCGCCGGCTTCTGGATCGAGGACGGGGAGTTGGCCTATCCGGTCAGCGAGATCACCATCGCCGGCAACCTGAAGGACATGTTCGCCCGCATGAGCGCCGCCGACGACCTCGAATTCCGCTTCGGCACCGACGCCCCCACCGTACGCATCGACGCCATGGCCTTGGCGGGACGGTAGGGGCCTTTCAGTTTCGGGGACACCATACTTAATTCTCCTGAATTAAGTATGGTGTCCCCGAAACTAGGGGCGGGGGTGCGCCGCCGCTCCTACTTCCCCGGCGGAGCCACCACGGAGAAGGTCTTTTCCGCCAACCCCGCCTTGAGCGGCACGCGGGCGATGATGTCGCCGTCGCCTTGCACCGGCTCGCCTTCCGGGCCCTCGATGGTCACCTGCCGGCCGGGCAGGATCAGCACGTCGTCCAGCCGCTCCAGCCGGCCCAGCAGCAGCCATAAACCATAGCGTAGCGCGCGCAGCGGCCCGGGCCGCAGGAACAAGCAGACGTAGAGCAGCGGCTCGCCCAGGCGGGCCAGCGGTGCGCAGGTGTGCCGCCCGGCGTAGAAATGGCCGTTGGCGATGACCGCCGAGGCCACCCCATGGCTCTCTCCGTCGACCGTCACCCGATAGGGGCTGCGCGAGAATTTGAACAGCCCGGCCAGGAACATCAGCACATAGGCGCCCCGGCCCAGCGCCCGCTTGAGCCGGGCCGGCATCGCCGCCACAACCCCGGCGTCGAAGCCGACCCCGGCCATCATGACAAAGAGCCGTCCGTTGGCTTCTCCCAGGTGGATGTCCTGGATCGGCGCTTCGGCGATCACCCCGGCGATGGCTTCGGGGCCGCCCGGCATGCAGAGTTCCGCCGCCACCACGTTGGCGGTGCCCAGCGGGATCACCGCCAGCGGCACCGGCCGGCCGTAGAGGCCGTTGACCGCCTCGTTGATGGTGCCGTCGCCGCCGGCCACCGCCACCACATCCCAGCCTTCTGAGGCCGCCTCGCGAGCCAGGATCTCGGCGTCGCCCGGTGCCGTGGTCGGGCGCACAGCCACCTGGCAGCCGGCCTGTTCGAGATGCCAGCGCACCGCCGCCAGCTTGCGCCGGCGCCGCCGGCCGGCGGTCGGGTTGAAGATGACGAGCACCTTGCGGCCCGCCACCAATGTCTTCTCGGTGTTCATGACAGATTAATGACAACCATTATTACCAATATGTTTCACTTCTATTACGCGGCCTTTAAATGTAGGGCGGGGTTATATACAAAAACAGGGATGTTTACTAGTCTCTAACAACAACATGTTGCCTTCCTCTGCAACCGAGTTGAATTGGAGACCCGTTGAACGCCATTCGACCCCTGCCGCGGCGCTATCGCGCCATCTGGATTTCGGATATCCATCTGGGTACCCGCGGCTGCAATGCCGAGCTTCTTCTCGATTTCCTGAAGCAGACCGATTCCGACTTCCTCTACCTGGTCGGCGACATCCTTGACGGCTGGCGCCTTCGGCGCAGCTGGTACTGGCACCAGACCCACAACGACGTCATCCAGAAACTGCTGCGCAAGGCCCGCAAGGGGACCCGCATCGTCTACATTCCCGGCAATCACGACGAGAACTTCCGCGACTTCGCCTTCCGCCGCTTCGGGCGCGTCGTCATCCAGAACCAGGCCATCCACGTCACCGCCGACGGCCGCCGCCTGCTGGTCCTGCACGGCGACCAGTTCGACGGCGTGGTGCGCCACGCCCGCTGGCTGGCCTTCGCCGGCGACCGCGCCTACCAGGCGGCGCTTTCCGTCAACACCGCCGTCAATTGGGCCCGCCGCAAGCTGGGGTTCCGCTACTGGTCGCTGTCGGCCTACCTCAAGCACAAGGTCAAGAAGGCGGTCGAATACGTCAGTCGCTTCGAGGCCGCGGTGGTCGATGAGGCGCGCCGGCGCGGCGCCGACGGCGTGGTCTGCGGCCACGTCCATACGGCCGAGATGCGCACGGTGGACGGCATCCTCTACTGCAACGACGGCGATTGGGTCGAAAGCTGCACGGCCCTGGTCGAGCACGCCGACGGCCGCCTGGAAATCCTGCGCTGGGCCGAGATCAACGGAAGCGCCCTCATCGGAAGCACCGCATGCGAATCCTCATCGTCACCGACGCCTGGTTCCCTCAAATCAATGGTGTCGTCCGTACTCTCGATACGCTGAGACGCGAGCTGGAGCGGCTGGACCATCGGATCCACCTCATCACGCCGCAGAATTTCCGCACCCTTCCCTGCCCGTCCTATCCCGAGATCCGCCTGGCCGTCGGCGCCAAACGCCGACTGGCCCGCATGATCGACGACTTCCAGCCGAGCGCCATCCACATCGCCACCGAAGGGCCGCTGGGCCTGGCCGCCCGCCGCCACTGCCTCAAACGGGGCTACGAGTTCACCACCGCCTATCACACCCGCTTTCCCGAATACATCCAGGCCCGCTGGCGGGTGCCGCTGGCGCTCACCTACCGCTTCGTGCGCTGGTTCCACGCGCCTTCCAGCGGCGTCATGGTGGCCACCCCGGCCATGGAGGCGGTGCTCGGCGGGCGCGGATTTTCCAATCTCAAGCGCTGGTCGCGCGGCGTCGACACCGCCCTCTTTCAGCCGCGCTCCAAGCGCTTCCTCGCCTACCCGCGGCCGATCTCGCTCTACGTCGGGCGGGTGGCGGTGGAAAAGAACATCGAGGCCTTCCTCGACCTCGACCTGCCGGGCACCAAGGTGGTGATCGGCGACGGCCCGCAGCTGGCCCAGTTGCGCAAGCGCTACCCCGAGGTGCGCTTCCTCGGCGCCCGCAGCGGTGACGACCTGGCCCGCCACTATGCCGCCGCCGACGTCTTCGTCTTCCCCAGCCGCACCGACACCTTCGGCCTGGTGCTGCTGGAAGCCCTGGCCTCGGGCGTGCCGGTGGCGGCCTATCCGGTGGAAGGCCCCCTCGACGTCATCAATGGCTCGGGCGCCGGCTGCCTGGATTGGGATCTGGCCAAGGCCATCGAGGACGCGCTCACCATCGCGCCGGAAGCCTGCCGGGCCCACGCGCTGACCTTCTCGTGGGAAGCCTCGGCCCAACAGTTCCTCTCCAACCTGCACCGCCTCGACGCACCGGAAGAAAGACGTGAATACCCGGAACAAGCCCGGCAATGACGGAAAGAACAGAACCCCAAGCGAGCGATGGGAGTGGTCGACAAACGGCCCGGGCGTCGGGGGTGGCGCCCGGGCCGTCGGCGTCGTCCGTTTGGGTTACGGCTTCGCGACGTGCCACACGCCGTTGACGCCGTCGCCGGTCATGTCGCCGGCCTTGATATCCTTGACCCACAGATAGAGCGGCTTGCCGTCGTAGGCCCACTGCATGGAGCCATCCTTGCGGGCAACGACGGAATACTTGCCCTTGGCCATGGTCCCGGCGGCGGCCATCAGCGGCGGCCAGTTCGTGGCGCACGCCTCGTAGCAGGCCGACGTGCCGGCGGTATCCTTGTCGAAGGTGTAGAGCGTCATGTTCTTCTCGTTGACCAGGATCTTGCCGGCGCCGCCGTCCATCTCCATGACCGAATCGGCGGCCGCCGTGCCGGAAACGGCCATCAGGCCGACGCTCGCCAGAACCAGGCTCTTGATCGTGATGCGCATTCAATTTCTCCACTGAAATGAAAAAAGATCGCGTCGCAGTCGCAAATCGTGGGGCGCCACTGGAGAGACAAACACCGGGGACGCCCGGAAATTCCGCCGCCCTAAAAAATCACGCTTGCCGCCGCCCCTGCTCTGCTAGTCTGGCCGCCGTCGGTTCCACGTTCGCCGAGGTCAGGACATGGCATCCCTTACCCGCACTCCCGAATGGCTGGCGCTTGCCGCCCATCATCGCCAGGCGGCGTCCCTTTCCATGCGCGAGATGTTCGCCGCCGATCCGCAACGCTTCGCCAGGTTCTCGCTGCGCCTGGGCGATATGCTGCTCGACTATTCCAAGAACCGGGTGACCGAGGAGACGTTGAGCCATCTCCTGGACCTGGCGCGCGCCGCCGACGTCGAGGGCTGGCGGGATCGCATGTTCAAGGGCGAGGCCATCAACTTCACCGAGGGCCGGGCCGTCCTGCACGTGGCGCTGCGCGCACCCGCCGAGCAGGCGTTCGTCGTCGAGGGCGAGAACGTCATGCCCAAGGTCGCCGCGGTGCGCGCGCAGATGCGCGCCTTCACCGAGGCGGTGCGCAGCGGAGACTGGAAGGGCGCCGGCGGGCGGCCGATCACCGACGTGGTCAACATCGGCATCGGTGGCTCCGACCTGGGCCCGGCCATGGCGACCGAGGCGCTGACGCCTTACCACCCCCGCGGCATGCACTTCCATTTCGTCTCCAACGTCGACGGCACCCACATCGTCGAGACCTTAAAGCCGCTCGACCCGGCGACCACGCTGTTCATCGTGGCCTCCAAAACCTTCACTACCCAGGAAACGCTGACCAACGCCATGACGGCGCGCGACTGGCTGACCACCAGCCTGAGCGAAAGCGCGGTGGCCAAACACTTCGTGGCGCTATCCACCAACGCCGAAGCGGTCTCGGCGTTCGGCATCGACACCGCCAACATGTTCGAGTTCTGGGACTGGGTGGGTGGCCGCTATTCGCTGTGGTCGGCCATCGGGCTGCCCATCGCGCTCGCCGTCGGCATGGACCGTTTCGAGGATATGCTGGCCGGCGCCCACGCCATGGACGAGCACTTCCGCACGGCGCCGCTCCCCGCCAACATGCCGGTCATCATGGCCCTGCTGGGTATCTGGTACGCCAACTTCTTTGGCGCCGAGACCCACGCCGTGCTGCCCTACGACCAGTACCTGCGCCGGCTCCCCGCCTATCTCCAGCAGCTCGACATGGAAAGCAACGGCAAGTCGGTGAACCGCGACGGCAAGGCCCTCGGGCACGCCAGCGGCCCGGTGATCTTCGGCGAACCCGGCACCAACGGCCAGCACGCCTTCTACCAGCTCATCCACCAGGGCACCCGCCTGGTGCCGGCCGATTTCATCGCCCCTGCTTTGAGTCACAATCCGGTGGACGGGCACCACGCCATCTTCCTTTCCAACTTCTTCGCCCAGACCGAGGCCCTGATGATGGGCAAGACCGAGGCGGAGGCCAAAGCCGAGATGGAAGCCGCCGGGATGTCGGGCGAGGCCTTGAAAACGGTCCTGCCGCACAAGATCTTTTCCGGCAACCGGCCGACCAATTCCATCCTGGTGCGCCAGCTCGATCCCTTCACGCTGGGCCAGCTGATCGCCCTTTACGAACACAAGGTCTTCGTGCAGGGCATCGTCTGGCGGATCAATTCCTTCGACCAGTGGGGGGTGGAACTGGGCAAGCAGCTGGCCAAAACCATCCTGCCCGAACTGGAAGGGCCTGGACCGGCCACCACCCACGACGGCTCGACCAACGGGCTGATCAACGCCTTCAAGGGAATGCGCGATGGCAAAGCTCAAAAAACGTGACAAGGCCTGCTCCGAGGGCGACTCCTGCTGCATGACCAAGCCCTGCCAGCGCGAGGACGAGAAGGGAAAAGGCAAGAAGAAGAAGGACAAGAAGAAGAAAAAATAGGGACTGAGCCAGGAAAGTTCGCGCACGCCATGCCCATCCGTCTGTTGCCCGAAAACCTCGTCAACCGCATCGCCGCCGGCGAGGTGGTGGAGAGGCCCGCCTCTGTGGTCAAGGAACTGGTCGAGAACAGCATCGACGCCGGGGCCAGGCAAATCGATGTCGTGGTGCGCGACGGCGGGCGCACCTATCTGTCGGTGGCGGACGACGGCTGCGGCATGAGCCCCGACGAGATGGCGCTTGCGGTCGAGCGCCACGCCACCTCCAAGCTCCCCGACGACGACCTCACCCACATCGCCACCCTGGGCTTCAGGGGCGAAGCGCTGCCCTCCATCGGCGCGGTCAGCCGCCTCACCCTGACCAGCCGGCCGCGCGGTGTCGATTCCGCCTGGACATTGACCGTCGACGGCGGCCGCAAGGACGGCCCCCGGCCGGCCGCGCAGCCGCCCGGAACGCGCATCGAGGTCCGCGACCTCTTCTTCGCCACCCCGGCCCGCCTCAAGTTCCTGAAAGTGGAGCGCACCGAATTCGGCCACGTGCTGGAAACGCTCCAGCGCCTGGCCATGGCCCATCCCGAGATCGCGTTTTCGCTTTCCGACGGCACCCGCCGGGCGCTCAACCTCGCCGCCGAGGCGGGAGACCTGTTCGCCAGCCGCCTCGGCCGCCTGGGCGCCATCATGGGACGCGACTTCGCCGAGAACGCGCTGCCCGTCGAGGCCGAGCGGGAAGGCATCAGGCTCTCCGGCCACGTCGGGCTGCCGACGCTCAACCGCTCCACCGCCGCCATGCAGTTCCTGTTCGTCAACGGCCGGCCGGTCCGGGACAAGCTGTTCTTCGGGGCCGTGCGCGGCGCCTATCGCGACTTCCTGGCCTCCGACCGCCACCCGCTGCTGGCCCTCTTCCTGGAGGTGCCGCCCGAGGCCGTCGACGTCAACGTCCACCCGGCCAAGACCGAAGTGCGCTTCCGCGATTCGGGGCTCGTGCGAGGGCTCATCGTCGGCGCGCTCAAACATGCCTTGGCCGCGGCTGGCCATCGCGCCGCCACCACGGTGGCGGCCGCCGCGCTGGGCGCCGCCCGGCCGCAGGGGGGCCCAACCCTGCCCTACGCCTTCCGCCCGTCGGCGCCGTCGCGCGGCCTCGCCGAGCGGGGCGCCGCCTATCATGCGCCGCTGCCCGATTTCGACGCCCCGCCCTCCGCGCGGCCCGCGGGCGAGGCCGCCCCCGCCGGGGCGCCGGCCGAGGACTACCCACTGGGGGTGGCGCGCGGCCAGCTGCACGCCACTTACATCGTCGCGCAAACCGCCGACGGCATCGTCATCGTCGATCAGCACGCCGCCCACGAACGGCTGGTCCACGAGCGCATCATGAAGGCGCTGGCCGGAACCGGCGTCGCCCGCCAGGGCCTCTTGATCCCCGAGGTGGTGGAGCTGGACGAGGCCGCCGCCGGCCGGCTGCTGGGTCGTGCCGCGGAGTTGGCCGAGCTGGGCCTGGTGGTGGACGGCTTCGGGCCCGGCGCCCTGGTGGTGCGGGAAACCCCTGCGCTGCTGGGCGAGGTCGACATCCAGGGCCTGATCCGCGACCTCGCCGCCGAGTTGGCCGAGATGGAGGAAACGCTCTCGCTGAAGGATCGCCTTGCCGAAGTGTGCGCCACCATGGCCTGCCACGGCAGCATCCGCGCCGGGCGGTCACTCAATGGCGCCGAGATGAACGCGCTCCTGCGCGAGATGGAACGCACCCCCCATTCCGGCCAGTGCAGCCACGGCCGCCCGACCTACGTCGAACTCAAGATCGCCGACATCGAAAAACTGTTCGGCCGGCGGTAAAGAAGAAGGAAGTCGTGGATGGCCGGGCCAAGCCCGGCCATGACGGAAAAATTGAACGTCATGCCCGCACTCGTTGCGGGCATCCACGTCTTTTTTGACGACCCCCGACACAAGGCGGCGCCATGCTGGCCGAATGGATCACCTATCTCACCACTCCCTGCCCGTGGCCGCTACGCCGGCTGGGGTATCTGGACGAGGTCATCGGCACTCAGTCGCGCTATCGGCGCTGCCGCGCCGCCTGGGCGCCTCATCTTGAGAACAGCCGCCAAGCCATTCTGGCCGCCGCCGCCGACACCCCCGCGCGGCGGAAAGTGACCGTGCTCGGCTCCGGTCTGCTGCTCGACGTGCCGCTGGCCGAGCTGGCGGCACTGTTCGACGAGGTGGCGCTCGTCGATGTCCTCCACCTGCGGCCGGCCCGCCGCGCCGCCCGCCGCTTTTCCAACGTCCGCCTCGTCGCCGCCGACGTCAGCGGCGTCATCGGCCGGCTGGACGACCCCGGCGGCGTGCCTCCGTCGCTCGACCTGCCGGAGGGCGACGCCGACCTCGTGGTGTCGGCCAACCTGCTGACTCAATTGCCGTTCCTGCCCTGCCGCTGGCTGAGCCGGCGGGCGGATTCGGAGGAGACCATCGCCGCCTTCGCGCGCGCCCTGATGCGCCAGCACCTCCAGGCCCTGGCCCGCCTTCCCGGGGGGGTCTGCCTGATCACCGAGGTCGAACACCGGCTGTGCAAGGGCGGGGACACCGTCGAGACCTTCGATCCCCTCTACGGCCTTACCGTCGGCGTGCCAGCCGACGAATGGCTGTGGGACATCGCGCCGCGCCCCGAGATCAACCGCCGCTACGACGTCCGCTACCGGGTGGTAGCGGTGGGAATGTAGGAAACCACCCCCGCGTCATGGCCGGGCTTGGCCCGGCCATCCACGTCTTCCTTTTTGCCCTCAGCCCTTCTCCAGGAACAGCACGCGCGCCGCGCCGTAGCGGCGATCGTCGAGGGTCTCGAAGCCGTCCGGCGCCTTGAAGGCCTCCTTGGCCCCCATCTCGACGACCGCGATCGCCCCGGGGCCGATCCAGCCGCGCGCCGCTAGGCTGACCAGCGTCGGCGACACCAGGCCGGAACCGTAGGGCGGGTCGAGGAAGGCCAGCCCGCACGGGGCTTCTGCCACCAGGGGCGGCGGCGGCAGGCGGGTGGCGTCGAGCTTGAGCACGGTGACGGTGCGGGCCGCGCCGACCATCCCGGCGTTCTCGCGGACGCAGTGGATCGCCGCCCCGTTGTTGTCGATGAAGGTGGCGTGCTGGGCACCCCTGGAGAGCGCCTCCAGCCCGACCGCCCCGGTGCCGGCGAAGACGTCGAGCACGCTCAGCGTCTCCCATTCGATCCCCAGCCCGTGGGCCAGGATGTTGAACACCGCCTCGCGGGCCCGATCCGAGGTCGGGCGGATGTCCTTGCCCTCGGGCACCGTCAGGCGCCGGCCTTTGAAATCACCCCCGACGATCCTCATTTCGGCGTCCTCTTGCGGCGGCCTACGCCCTGTGAGGCGCGCAGGTCCAATCCTCCGTCGGCCACGCCCAGCTGTTCGCGCAGCACCTTGGCCGGCACCTCGTAGACCTCGCCGGGCTCCAGCTTGCCTAACTGGAACGGCCCAAAGGTCGTGCGGATCAGGCGGGTCACCACCAGGCCCAGATGCTCCATGACCTTGCGGATCTCGCGGTTCTTGCCTTCGTGCAGGCCGACGGTGAGCCAGGCGTTGGAGCCCTGCACCTTGTCGAGATGGGCCTGGATCGGCTCGTAGCGGATGCCGCTGATGGTGACGCCCTTGTCCAGCGCCGCCAATTGCGCCTCGTCGACCTTGCCGTGCACCCGCACCCGGTAGCGCCGCGTCCAGCCGGTGGCCGGCAGTTCCAGGCGGCGGGCCAGTTCGCCGTCGTTGGTAAGCAGAAGCAGGCCCTCCGAGTTGAGATCCAGCCTGCCGACCGAAATGACCCGTCCGATGGACGTCGGCAGCGCCGCGAAGATGGTGGCGCGGCCCTGCGGGTCGGAATGGCTGGTCATCAGGCCGGTCGGCTTGTGATAGCGCCACAGCCGGGTGACGTCGGCCGCCGGCAGCGGCTTGCCGTCGACGATGATGATATCGGCGGGCGTCACCGTGAACGCCGGCGTCGCCAGCACCTTGCCGTTGACGGCGACCCGCCCGTCGGCGATCCAGCGTTCGGCCTCGCGGCGCGAGCAGACCCCGGCTCGGGCCAGCACCTTGGCGATGCGTTCGGCCTTCTCTTCGCTCATGGCTTCCCGCCTTCCGCCGCCGCGACGAAGGCGGCAAAGAGTTTCACGTCGCCCGCGCTGATGGCGAATTCCGGGTGCCACTGCACGCCGATGCAAAAGCGCCGCCCCGGCGCCTCGATGCCCTCGATGACACCGTCGGGCGCCACCGCGTTCACCACGATGCCGGCCGGCTCGTCCGCGGCCGCCTGATGGTGCGCGCTGTTGACCGCCAGGCTGTCGGCGCCAACGATTTGGCGCAGCCGGCTGCCCGCCTTGACCGCCACCGTATGGCCGGGCTCGTTGCGCGGGTTCGTCTGCTCGTGGGCCAGCGCCCCCTTGATCGTGTCGGGGATGTGCTGGATCAACGTGCCGCCCAAGGCCACGTGCAGGAGCTGCTGGCCGCCGCAGATGCCGAGCAGCGGCATGTCGGCTTCGAGCGCGCCCCGCGTCATCGTCAGCTCGAAGGCGGTGCGCCTGTCCTTGGTGCGCACCGTCGGGTGGCGCTCGGTGCCGCCGAAAAGGGCCGGGTCGACGTCGAAGTTGCCCCCGGTGATGATCAGCCCGTCGATCGCCCCCAGGTAGCTCTCGGCCAGCTCGGTCTCGTGGGGCAGCAGCAGCGGCACGCCGCCGGCCGCCGCCACGGCGCCGCAATAATTCTCGCGCGCCGCGTACCACGGGAACTTCGAATAGCCGCCGGGTTGCTCGCTGTCGAGCGTGATGCCGATCAAGGGTTTTTTCATGGCCGGCACTCTACGGCCCTGGTCCCCCCCGGGCAAGCGCCTCTCTTGACCGCTGCCGCCAAAGCCCTCAAGCTTGGCCGATGGCGAAACCTCCCTACATGGACCATGCCTTGCGCGAGGCCCGCGCCGCCGGGGTACGCGGCGAGGTGCCGGTCGGCGCCGTGCTGGTGGATTCGGTGTCGGGCGCCATCATCGCGGCGGCTGGCAACCGCGTCGAGGAGCGCGGCGACCCCACCGCGCACGCCGAGATGGAGGTGATCCGCGACGGCGCCCGGTTGTTCGGCCGGCCCCGGCTGGTGGCGTGCGATCTGTACGTCACGCTGGAACCCTGCCCGATGTGCGCGGCGGCGATGTCGTTCGCCCGCATCCGGCGCCTTTTCTTCGGCGCCTACGACCCCAAGGGCGGCGGCGTCGAGCACGGCCCCGAAATCTTCCGCCAGACCACCTGCCACCACCGCCCCGAGGTAGTCGGCGGGCTGGAAGAAACCCGCTGCGCCGAACTGCTCCAGGCCTTCTTCCGCGAACTGCGCTGAGGCCAAGAAAAAAGACGTGGATGGCCGCACTTGTTCCGGGCATCCACGACTTTGGTACGGCACACCGCCCCCCAGTCACGATTTCGTGAACGGCCTGAATCGCTTCCCGCCCCCTCCCATCTCTTCTGGACCGGGCGGCGGCGCCGTCGCGCCGTCGTCGAGGTTTTGGGAAACGATTGGACGGGGTATGCGATGAATCAGGACATCATCCGTTTGTACGACGAGTACACCCATGCGCCGCTGCCGCGCCGCGTGTTCCTTGAGCGGCTGACGAAACTGGCCGGCAGCAGCGCCGCCGCCGCCGCGCTTCTTCCCGTGCTGGAAAACAACTACGCCCACGCCGCCATGGTGCCCGAGAACGACCCGAGCCTCGAGATCGAGCGGGTCACCTGGGACGGCGCCGGCCAGCCCATCAACGGCTATCTGGCCAAGCCGAAGGGCGGCACGAACCTGGCGGCTGTGATCGTCATCCACGAGAACCGCGGCCTCAACCCGCACATCCAGGACGTCGCCCGGCGCATCGCCGCCGAGGGATTCCTGGCGCTCGCCCCCGACATGCTGTCCCCGATGGGCGGCACGCCCGCCGACGAGGATGCCGCGCGCGACATGATCGGCAAGCTCGATCGCGAGAAGACCATCGCCGGCCTGGTCGCCGCCGTGCCCTATCTGGCCGGCCGCCCCGAGGTGTCGGGAAAGGTCGGCTGCGTCGGCTTCTGCTGGGGCGGCGCCATGGCCAACATGATGGCCGTGCGTTCGCCCGATCTCGGGGCCGCCGTGGCCTATTACGGCAGTCAGCCCACGGCCGAGGACGCCGCCAAGATCAAGGCGCGCGTGATGCTCCATTATGCCGGCCTGGACGAGCGCATCAACGCCGGCATCCCGGCCTACGAGGAGGCGCTGAAGAAGGCCGGCGTCAACTACCAGGTGTTCGTCTACGACGGCGTCAACCACGCCTTCAACAACGACACCAACACCGCCCGCTACGACGCGGCGGCGGCCAAGCAGGCATGGGAAAGGACCGTCGCCTTCTTCAAGCAGAACCTGATGGACGCCTAGGCGCTCCGGCCCGCTTCGCCGGTAGCACCGCCGGCGAAGAAAGACGTGGATGGCCGCAACAAGTGCGGCCATGACGATCAAACAAATAACCGTCATGCCCGGACTTGTTCCGGGCATCCACGACTTCACTTGTACCCTTTTCAACGTCCAACTCCCCCGAAAATGCAATTTTCTATCGCCGCATGGCGGAAAAGGCATTGATTCTTTCCCTTCCGTCGGACAAAACCACAGACTTGAAAAAGGACGCGACCCCCGGACGTTCGTCTTTTTGACGTCGAAGGCCCGCCCGCCGAGCAACGCGCCCGCAAACCCGGAGGAAAGATCGATGCGCATTCTGAAGTCCCTCGCCGTCACCGTGACGGCCGTCACCGTCGCGGCATCCGCGTGGGCGGCCGACTACAAGCCGGAATACACCGTTTCCACGGTGCTGCCGGCGCCCTTCCCGTGGGGCATCGCCGCCGAGAAGTGGGTCGAGCTGGTCAAGGAGCGCACCCAGGGGCGCATCAACCTCAAGATCTATTCCAACAGCCAGCTGGTGCAGGGCGACCAGACCAAGGAATTCACCGCCCTTCGTCAGGGCATCATCGACATGGCGCTGGGCTCGACCATCAACTGGTCGCCCCAGGTCAAGGAATTGAACCTCTTCTCGCTGCCCTTCCTGATGCCCGACACCAAGGCGCTCGACGCGCTGACCCGGGGCGCGGTGGCCGACAGTATCTTCGCGGCGATCCGCGACAAGGGCGCCGAGCCGATCGGCTGGGCCGAGAACGGCTTCCGCCAGGTGACCAATTCGAAGCACGAGATCCGCACACCGGCCGACCTCAAGGGCCTGAAAATCCGCGTCGTCGGCTCGCCGCTCTATAACGACATCTTCTCGGCGCTGGGGGCCAATCCCACCCAGATGAGCTGGGCCGACGCCAAGCCGGCGCTGACCACCAAGGCGGTGGACGGCCAGGAAAACCCGATCACGGTGTTCAAGATCGCCAAGATCGAGACGGTCGGCCAGTTGTTCATGACCCGCTGGGACTACGTCGCCGATCCGCTGATCTTCGCGGTCAACCCGCGCGTCTGGAAGGAATTCTCGGCCGCCGACCAGAAGATCCTCGTGGACGCCGCCGCCGAGGCTGGCAAGGTCGGCATCGCCGCCTCGCGCGAGGGCGACGACGTCGCCGCCAAGGAGGCCACCGCCTCGGGCGTCAAGATCACCACCCTTACCGAAGCCGAGCGCAAGGCCTTCGTAGACGCCACCCGCGGCGTCTACGCCGACTGGTCGAAGAAGATCGGCGAGGACCTGGTCAAGCTGGCCGAGCAGGCCGTCGCCAAACGCTGACCGTCGGCCGGCCGCCGTCCCGCGCGGGGGCGGCGGCCGGACCGGCCGTCGAAACCCAGAGAAGCCCGTGACCGACCTTAAAGACCCTGGCAGCCCGGATCGCCCGGCTGCCCGTCCGCGCCCGCCCAAGATCGACGAGATCCTGGGCGCCACCGCCATGGCGATCATCTGCGTCATCAGCATCGCCAACGTCGTCGTGCGCTACGCCACCGACATCTCGTTCGCCTTCACCGAGGAGTTCTCGGTCTTCCTGCTGGTCTTCATGACGATGATCGGCACCGCGCTCGCCTTTGCCACCGACGATCACATCCGCATCACCTTCTTCGTCCAGCGCATGGGCCCGAAGGCGCGCCGGATCGCCGGTCTGCTGTCGTTGGGAGCGACGCTGCTGGTGTTTGCCCTGGTGGCCTGGTTTGGGGCCATCTTCGCCTACGATCAGTGGGAATTCGAGGAAACTTCGGCCGGGCTCGGCTATCCGACCTGGATCTACAGCGTGTGGCTTCCAATCCTGGCCGGCGTCGTCATCCTCAGGGTCGTCCAGCGGGCCATGCGGGCCGGGAAGGGCCGGCCATGATCGCCGCCAACCTTGCCCTGCTGGGCTCGTTTGCCGCCCTACTTTTCCTGGGCACGCCCATCGCCGTCGCGCTGGGTTTGGCCGGCGTCGTCGGCATCCTGACCGGGCTCGACGCCTATGCCTTGGCCACCATCGGCACCAACACCTATAACGGCATCGCCAAGTATCCGCTGATCGCGGTGCCGCTGTTCATCCTCACCGGCATGATCTTCGAACGCTCCGGCGTCGCCGCCAAGCTGGTACGCTTCGCCGGCGCCGTGGTCGGGCCCCGGCGTGGCGGCCTCGCCGTCGTCGCCGTGCTGGTCTGCATGCTTATGGGCGGCATGTCGGGCTCGGGACCGGCCGACGCAGCCGCCGTCGCCACGGTGATGATCCCCAGCATGGCCAAGGCCGGCTATCCGCGCGCCTTCTCGGCCAGCGTCATCGCCGCCTCGGCCTCGACCGCCATCCTGATCCCGCCGTCCATCGCGCTGATCATCTATTCGATCATGGTGCCGGGGATGGACCTGCGCGCCCTCTTCGCGGCCGGCCTGATCCCGGGGCTGCTGGCCGGCTTCGCCATTGCCGCGCCCACCGTTTGGCTGTCGCGCCGCCACGGCTTCGGGGCGCTCGAGGAAAAGGCCCGCCCGGCCTTCTGGCCCAGCTTCATGGGCGCCGTGCCCGGCCTGCTGGCCCCCGTCATCATCCTGGGCGGCTTGCGCAGCGGGCTGTTCACCCCCACCGAGGCGGCGGTGGTCGCCGTCTTCTATGGCCTCTTCGTCGGCGTCTTCGTCTATCGCACCATGGGCTGGCACGACATCTATCGCACCATGGCCGATGCCGCCAAGACCTCGGCGGTGATCATGATCATCGTTTCGCTGGCCGGCATCTTCGCTTGGGCCGGCAGCACGCTGGGCGCATTCGACATGGCCGCCAAGGCGCTGTTCGCGCTGTCGGACAACGGCTACGTCATTCTCGCCATCGTCATGGTCGTGCTGCTGCTGGCCGGCATGGTGCTGGACGGCATCTCGATCTACCTGATCTTCCTGCCGCTGCTGATCCCGTTGATGAAGACCTTCGCCTGGAACCCCACCTGGTTCGGTGTGCTGATGGCCATGAACATCGCCATCGGCCAGTTCACACCGCCGGTCGCCGTCAACCTGATGGTCAGCACCCAGATCGGCGGCGTCACCATGGAATCGTCGATCCGCTGGGCCCTGTGGTTCGTCGCCTCGATGGCCCTGGCGATGATCCTGGTCATCGTGGCCCCGGGAATCGCGCTGTGGCTGCCCGAGGCGCTCGGCTACGCCACCGACTGACGGGCGGCAGATCCTTACACGCCGGCTGCTCAGGATGAGGAATTTCTAGAGAGGTGGCCGCTGATGTCGGCGTGCAGAGGCTTGGTCGCCTCGAAGCGCTGCTTCTGCTCGTCCGTTGCTTCCCTCTGGTATTGGGTCTGCCAGTCGGCATAGGGCATGCCGTAGACGATCTCGCGCGCCTCGTCGTAGGTCATGGCCAGCCCCCGCTCCTCGGCCGCCGCCCGGTACCATTTGGACAGGCAGTTGCGGCAGAAGCCGGCCAGGTTCATGAGGTCGATGTTCTGAACGTCGGTGCGCTTCCTTAAGTGCTGGACCAGGCCGCGAAAGGCGGCGGCCTCAAGCTCGGTGCGGGTGCGATCGTCCATCGCCTTTCCTCCTCCTCGCGGTGACGCCCCTCATATGGGGTGCGGTCACGAAAGGAGAAGGCGCCGCGGGCGGTCTCAGCGCTTGAGCGCGCGCCAGCCGATGTCGCGGCGGCAGAAGCCGTCCGGCCAGTCGATCAGATCCACCGCCTTGTAGGCCCGCTTCTGGGCCTCGGCCACCGTCCTGCCCAGCGCCGTGACGTTGAGCACCCGCCCGCCGTTGGCCAGGATGGCGTCGTGCGCCGCCTTGGTGCCGGCGTGGAAGACGGTGACGCCGTCCACCGCGTTGGCCGCGTCCAGACCGCGGATTTCCGAACCCTTCTCGTAGGTTCCCGGATAGCCCCTGGCCGCCATCACCACGGTCAGCGCGGCGTCGGCGTGCCAATCCAGCGTCACCTTGTCGAGGCTGCCGTCGGCGCAGGCCAGCAAGGCCTCCAGCAAATCCGACTTGAGGCGGAGCATCAGCGGCTGGCATTCGGGGTCGCCGAAGCGGACGTTGTATTCGAGAAGCTTGGGCACCCCCTCGTCGATCATCAGGCCGGCGAACAGCACGCCCTTGTAGGGGCATCCCTCGGCCGCCATGCCCTCGATGGTCGGCGTGATGATGGTGTCCATGACGGTCTTGGCGATGGCATTGGTCACCACGGGCGCGGGGGAATAGGCGCCCATGCCCCCGGTGTTCGGCCCCTCGTCGCCGTCATAGGCCGCCTTGTGGTCCTGGGCGGAAGCCAGCGGCACGGCGCGCTGGCCGTCGACCAGGGCGAAGAAGCTGGCTTCCTCGCCTTTCAGGAACTCCTCGACGATGATCTCGTCGCCGGCGCCGCCGAAGGCCCGCTCGACCATGATGTGATCGACCGCCGCATAGGCTTCCAGCTCGTTGCGGCACAGGATGACGCCCTTGCCGGCGGCCAGCCCGTCGGCCTTGATGACGATCGGCGCCCCCTTGCGGCGGATGTATTCCTTGGCCGCGGCCGGTTCGTCGAAGCGCTCGAATTCCGCCGTCGGGATCCCGTACTTGTCGCACAGATCCTTCATGAAGCCCTTGGAGCCTTCCAGCGCGGCCGCGTTGGCGCGCGTTCCGAAGGCCTTGATCCCGGCGGCATCCAGACGGTCGACCAGACCGGCGACCAACGGCCCCTCGGGTCCGACCACCACCAGGCCGATCTTGTTCTCGGTGGCGAAGTGGACGATGCCGTCGATGTCGGTGGTTTCAAGGGGAATGCACTTGGCGATCGCCGCGATGCCCGCGTTGCCCGGCGCGCAGTATAGTTTCCCGCAGCGCGGCGATTTGGCGATGGCCCAGCACAGGGCATGCTCGCGGCCACCCGAGCCGACCACCAAGACTTTCATGGGCCGTCCCTCCGATTTCGGTGTTGTTGCCGCTTCGGCGGCGATCATGGATACTGCCGCCATGAGTGAGACCCTACCCGACGCAGGAGCCGACCACAACCTGCCGATTTTCACGGTGAGCGAGATTTCGCAGGCCCTGAAAACGGTGGTTGAGGAAACCTTCTCGTGGGTGCGCGTGAGGGGCGAAATCTCGGGCTTCAAGCGGGCCACGTCCGGGCACCTCTACCTCGCGCTCAAGGACGCCGAGGCGGTGATCGAGGCGGTGTGCTGGAAGGGTACCGCCGGGCGCCTGGGCCTCAAGCCCGAGGACGGCATGGAGGTGATCGCCGTCGGGCGCCTCACCACCTATCCCGGCCGCTCGAAATACCAGCTTGTCATCGAGGGCCTGGAGCTGGCCGGCGAAGGGGCACTGCTCAAACTCCTGGAGGACCGCAAGCGCCGCCTCGCCGCCGAGGGCCTGTTCGACCCGGCGCGCAAGCGGCCGCTGCCCTTCCTGCCTTCCGTCATCGGCGTCGTCACCTCGCCGACCGGGGCGGTCATCCGCGACATTCTGCATCGCCTGGCCGACCGCTTCCCGCGCCGCGTCATCGTCTGGCCGGTACGGGTCCAGGGCGACGGCGCGGCGGCCGAAATCGCCGCCGCCATCGCCGGCTTCAACGCGCTCTCCGAGGACGGCCCGGTGCCCCGCCCCGACCTGCTGATCGTGGCGCGCGGCGGCGGCAGCCTGGAGGATCTGTGGGCCTTCAACGAGGAAATCGTCGCCCGCGCCGCGGCGGCCAGCGCCATCCCGCTGATCTCGGCGGTCGGCCACGAGACCGACTTCACGCTGATCGACTTCGTTTCCGACCTGCGCGCCCCCACCCCGACAGCGGCAGCCGAGATGGCGGTGCCCGTGCGCCTGGAACTGATGGCCCAGGTGGGCGACGACGGCACCCGCCTGATCGGCGGCGTCGGCCGCCTGCTGGCCGACCGCCGCCAGCGCCTCGAAGGTCTGGCTCGCGGCCTGCCCAACCTGCGCCGCGTCCTGGAGAGCGCCTCGCAGCGTCTGGATGATTGGACCGAGCGGCTGGGCAACAGCCTTCGGGCCGGCCTGGAGCGGCGCCGCTCGCGCCTCGAGCAGGCGGCCGCGCGCATCCCGTCCCCGCAGCGCGA
>JACZKS010000045.1 GCA_014859895.1 Rhodospirillales bacterium | reverse complement strand
GGGCGTAGCCGCGTCACTCCCGCGGCTTCGGGAAATCCGGCCAGGTCTTGTCCTTTTCCGACATCGAAACCGGCGTCAGCGGCCAGGCGATGCCGAAGGCCGGGTCGTCGTAGCGCACGCCGCCGGCCGCCTCCGGCGCGTAGAACGCCGACATCAGGTAGCCGACCTCGCTGTCGGCCATCAGGGTCTGGAAGCCATGCGCGAAGCCTTCGGGGATATAGAGCTGGTGGCGGTTCTCCAGGCTGAGCGGGAAGCATTCCCAGCGCAGGAAGGTGGGCGAGCCGGGGCGCAGGTCGATGATGACGTCCCAGATCGCGCCCTTGAGGCAGGTCACCACCTTGACCTCGGCGTGGGGCGGGCGCTGGAAATGCATGCCGCGCAGCGTGCCCCTCAGGGCCGAATGGGACGTGCTGTGCTGCACGAATTCGGACACCAGCCCCCGGTCGGCGAACTCGCGCACGCAGAACGTGCGCATGAAGAAGCCGCGCGGGTCGCGGGCCGGCGTCGGCTTGATCAGCCACACCCCCTGAAAGCCGGTCGGGTGGAACGACAGCGCGGTGCCGGCCGAGGGCCGGCCGGTCGACCGCGCGCCACGCTGCGTGGGTACTTTTTTCTGCTGCATGATGGCCATCCTTCATCCTTCTGCCCCTGGAGCATTGTGCGGCCGCACGGAGAGTTTTGGGGACACCATACTTAATTCACTTCGAATTAAGTATGGTGTCCCCAAAACTACCCAAAACTACCAAAACTCAGCACGTGTTTCAGGCGCGCCCGCGCGTCCTGGCGCCGGAACAGGTAGGAAACCGGCGGCAAAATGACAGAGGCCGGCGAGCGCGCCACCGCCATGCCCAGCAGCGCCGGCACCTCGGCCACTTCGCCGCGCGCGAGGTGGGCCATCGCCGACCAGTAGGCCCGCTCACCGAGGCTGCGCCTGGCCAGGCGGCGCCATCGGCGCGCGTCGGCCAGGCGGCCCCCCTCGTTGGCGAAAAAGCTGGTGAAGGCCTCCTCGCAATGCAGGATGTCCCAGCGGTGCTGGGGGCACGCCAGCGCCGTCTGGCTGGTCTCGTGGGCCCGCAGCACGCCCTGGACGGCCGCCGTCTCGGCGGCGCTTCCCCGGCAGGCGAAGCGCATCCACATCTCGAAGTCGTCGGTATGGGCCATCGCCGGGCGGTAATAGCCGACCTGCTTTTGCACCTCGGTGCGCACGATGGCGGTGCAGCCGGCGACGTGGCACACCGCGCTGGCGCAGAAGCGCGCCAGCAGCGCCTCGCCCGAAAGGATGCGCCAGGCCCCGGCGCCGGCGCCCCCCTCCGCCGCCGGCGGCGGCTGGCCCGGGCGCAGCAGGGCGGCGGCGCCATAGGTCAGCGCGACCTCGGGGTGGCGTTCCATCACCGCCACCGCGCGGCCGAGCGCCCCCGGCGCCGACTGGTCGTCGGCGCACAGCAGCAGGAAGTACTTGCGGGCGGCCCAGTCGACGGCCTCGTTGAACGAGGCGTGCGGGCCGATGTTGCGCCGGTGCGCCACCACCTCGACGGCCGCGTTCTCGTGGGCCAGCTGCTGGGCCACCTCCAGGCTGTCGTCGGTCGAGGCGTTGTCGATGATCAGCACCCTGACGCCCGGCACCCCCTGGGCCAGCACGCTGGTGACGCATTGGCGCAGGAATCGCCCGTACTGGTAGCATGGGATGGCGACGTCGACGCCCGGTCCCTCGACCTTGCTGGCCGGCGGCATCATGGCGCGTCGGCCAGAAGGCCCCGCTCGCCAAGCAGGCGGGCGGCGTCGGCGACGATGGAAAACGGCAGGCCGGCGCGCTCGGCGATGTCGAGCAGCGAATGGGCGCCGTCGGCCAGGTTCAGCACCCACAGGAAGGCCATGCTGCGGGCCGGCCCGTCCTTGTCGCCGCCGACCAGGCCGAACAGGCCGCGCCGGCCCAGCTGCGGCTCGCCCTTCGGCTGAAGGTTGAGCGGCCGGTAGTCGCGCTCGATGACGTCGATGGCCTCGGCGATCATGGCCCACGAGGCGCCCAGGTGCTCGGGGCGGATGAAATCCAGGTTGTCGGCCGAGGTATGGTATTCGGGGAACTTCCCGAACTGGCCGCGCTGGAACAGCCCGACCGGCAGGTTGAAGCCGGGCGAGCAGAACTGGCGCTCGTCGTAGCCGTAGGGGAAGAAGTCGAGGATGGCCGGCGCCGCGGCGGCGTGGCGCAACACGTGGGCCATGGCGCGATCGATCAGGGCGTCGCCGCGGCGGCTTTTCTTGTAGGTCGGCCCGCCGCCGTCGCCGACGCAGGAAACCACCAGGCCGTGACGGATGCGCCCGAGGCGATCCTCGTTGGCCGCCAGCCACGCCAGCGCGCCGATGGTGCCGGGCGCGAACAGGAAGCGGTAGGTATAGCGGGTCTTGATCTTGGACAGGCGCTCGGCCAGCAGCGTCAGCAGGGCCAGGCCCGAGCAGTTGTCGTCGGCCAGCGAGGGGTGGCAGATGTGGGCGGAAAACAGGAACTCCTCGGCCGTCTCGCCGGGAAGCACGACCTCGCCGTAGCTCAGGCTGCCGGCCTCGAGGCTGCTGTCGATGACCACCTCGTAGGTGCCATCGGCCATCGCCTCGAAGTCGCGGTGCGCCATGCAGAATCCCCACCGTTCGTCGTAATAGGCGGTGCGATAGGGGATCAGGTCGGGCTGGCCGGGCAGCGTGATGATGTGGCGCCTAAGCTCGGCCAGCGGCAGGAAGGCCCGCACCGGCCGGCTGTAGCCCAGCACATGCAGGTTGTTGTCGGCGAAGTCGACCACGGTCTTGCCGGCGGCGTCGCGGATATGGGCGCCGCGGATGGTCCACTCGGGCGGGATGGTCCAGTCGAAGACCGCGGTCCCGCTCGGCACCTCGCGGACCTCGATGGGGACATGCCGGCCCAGCACGTTGAGCGTCTCGCGCACGCCCGGCCCGGTGATGCTGCGGCAGATCGGATAGATCGCCGAGGCCAGCCCGTAGATGGCCTCCCCGATGCCAGGATCGGCGAGGCACGCCCGCAAGTCGCCGTCAAGGCCGCCGTCAAGCCGATGGCTCGTCGACAAGGCCGTCATGTCAGCCGCTCCCTCCCGTATCGGGCGGCCCATACGCCGCCCGCTTTGGCAAAGCTAGGCCAACATCGGGCGCCGACGCAGAGGCGCGATTGGCGAGAAGCCTACGCAAGTCGTCGGCGGAGGCCGCCTTTTGGCGGGGCCACCCCCCTTCGTTGTGAGGGGGCGCCATCCCCTCC
>JACZKS010000044.1 GCA_014859895.1 Rhodospirillales bacterium | reverse complement strand
GGCGCCGGTCGCCAAACCGGCCCAGGTCCACCGCAATCCTCTCCATGGCCCCGTCCTTTCCTCGCCAGACCACCCGCAAAGGAATCACGATTTGGCCCCTCTGGAAAGAGTGATCAAAACATGTGTGCATCCCCTAGCGCGAAGGCGGGAGTCCAGGCCCCGGCGCCGCCTGGATTCCCGCTTCCGCGGGAATGACAAAGGGGGAGCGCGTCACCCCCGCCTCCTTTCCGTCACTCCCGCCCTTTCCCGTCACTCCCGCGAAGGCAGGAGTCCAGGGCCCGGCTCCGTCTGGATTCCCGCATTCGCGGGAATGACGAAGGGGGAGCGCGTCACCCCCGCACCCTTCCCGTCACTCCCGCACCCTTCCCGTCACTCCCGCGAAGGCGGGAGTCCAGGGCCCGGCGCCGTGGCGCGCGGACGACCCATAAAGGGGTGATTCCGTGCGGCCGCAAAATGCTCTGGTGCACTGTCCCCGAAATTGCCCCGACCTCCGGAAAAACCATTTTAGGTATATCGGCATATCCCTAAGGATGGGTTGATTCGGTCCACGCTTTCTCTTCTAAATCGTGTACGAGAATGGGAAGGATGCCAGCCCCGGCACGCCGGATGATCCCGCAGACCTGCCGGGCCTAGGAAAAAAGCCCATGCCAGGAATCCGTACGGCCGTGCTCTTCTCGTCGGCGGAGCGCTACATCGGGTTGGCGATCAACTTCGTGAACGTCGCCGTCATATCCCGCCTGCTGACGCCGACCGAAATCGGCATCGCGGCCATCGGCACCGCCCTGGTGACCATCACCATTTCGCTGCGCGAATTCGCGACCTGCGCCTTCCTCATCCAGGGCGACGAGGTCACGCGCAACGACGTCCAGACGGCTTTCACCGTGCAGTTCCTGCTGATGGCGATGATCGGCGCGGTGCTTGTCCTTGCCGCGCCGTGGATCGCCTCCTTGTACGGAGAAGCCGGCCTCGCCGCGTTCATCCGGGTGATCGCCGCCGCCCTCATCCTCGATACCTTCGGCTCGCCGATCCTCAGCTTGCTGCGCCGCGATCTCGCCTTCCGGTCGCTGGCGGCGATCAGCGTGGCGACCGTCATCGTCAGCGCCGCCGTCAGCATCACGCTGGCCGCCGGCGGCTTCGGCTTCATGTCGCTTGCCTGGGCCTGGATGGCCGCGACCCTGACCACCGTCTCGCTGGCGATTTACCTTCATCCGGATCCTTGGATTTTCGCCCCGTCGCTGGCCTGCTGGCGCCGCGCCCTGGCCTTCGGCGGCTACAATGGCGCCATCAATATGTTGACCCGTCTTTACGAAGGCATTCCGCAACTGGTGCTGGGCCGGGTCCTGTCGCTTTCGGCCGTCGGCCTTTACAATCGCACCGTCGTCGTCGGGGGCGTCGCCGACAAGTTCATCCTCGCCGGCGTCTTCAACGTGGCGTTCCCGGCGCTTGCCTCCGAGGTACGCGCCGGCCACGGATTGAAGGAGGCCATGCTCAAGGCCTTCTGCTACATCACCGCCTTCTACTGGCCGGCCTTGACCATGATGGCCCTGCTGGCCCATCCCATCGTCCATCTGGTCCTCGGACGGCAGTGGGATGCGGCGGCGCCGCTTGTGCAGATGATCGCCGTCGCCAATCTGGCATGGTTCCCGGTCGTCGTGACGCAGCCGATCCTGATGGCGGTCAATGCCATGCGGCACGCGTTTCTTTCCAGCCTGATCGCCATGCCGGTGTCGGCCCTGATCCTGTGCGGCGCCAGCCTTTTCGGGGTCGAGGCGATGGTGGCCAGCCAACTGCTGACCACGCCGTTCCAGATCTACGTCGCGCTCAGTTTCGCCAGGCGGCATGTGCCGTTCAAATGGGCCGAAGTCGGGCTTGCCGTTCGAAGCAGCGCCGCCGTTTCCGCCTTCAGCGTTACGCCTGCCCTGCTGATCATCGCGGCCAACGGTTTCGATTTCGATCTCGCCGCCTGGTCCGCCGTCCTGGCCACTGTTCTTGCCGCTTGCGGCTGGATGGCCGGCATCTGGGTAACCGGCCACCCCGTCAAGACCGAAATCACGGATCTTCTGAAGCTCATCAACCGCCATTTTTCACCGATCTCATGAACCCCATCAAACCGATCGGCATGATGATCATCGCTTTGGCACTGGCAATCACTCCTGCTGCGGACGGCGCCGCCCAATCGCCCTTTCCTCTTGTTGCCGCACCTGACGGCCGCCACCTTGTCGACGCCGCCGGCCGCCCCTTCTTCATCCACGGCGACGCCGCCTGGTCGCTGATCGCCCAGCTTCGCAGGGAAGACGTCGACTTCTATTTTTCGGACCGCCGCGCCCGCGGCTTCAATGCAATCCTGGTTTCCCTCATCGAACACAAATACGCCAGCCATCCGCCGCGAAATGCCTATGGCACGGAGCCGTTTCTGAACCCGGGCGACTTTCTGGCGCCCAATGAAGCCTATTTCGCGCATGCCGACTGGGTTCTGAGGCGTGCGGCCGAAGAAGGTTTCCTGGTCCTTCTCACGCCGGCCTATGCCGGCTTCAAGGGCGGCGACGCCGGTTGGTACCGTGAAATGAGGGCGGCGGGACCTGGGCGCCTGCGTCTTTACGGCGAATACCTTGGGCGGCGCTACGCGTCCTTTCCCAATATCCTGTGGGTCAACGGCGGTGACTACGATCCTCCCCAAGAGGCGCTGGTTCGGGCTCTCGCCGAGGGGATCAGGGCCAATGCGCCAACGGCGCTCCAGACCCTCCATGGATCCCCCGGCTTCGCCTCCCTCGACAAATGGGCACACGAGGAATGGCTTCAGGTGAATGCCGTCTACACGTACGGTTCAATCGCCCGAACCATGGCCGAGCAGCAGCGTCAGCCGCGAAAAATGCCCTCCCTCCTGATCGAAAGCGCCTACGAGAACGAACAGGACTCGACCCCCGCGCAACTTCGATCCCAAGCCTATCAGGCTCTCGTTATGGGCGCCGCCGGCCACGTCTTCGGCAACAATCCCATCTGGCATTTCGACGGCCCGGGCATCTACGACACATCCCTGACTTGGAAACAGGCCCTGGACAGTCCCGGCGCCCGAAGCATGGGTCACCTGGCCGCCCTGACAAAGGAGATCGACTGGTGGCATCTGCGGCCGTGCGAGACGGGGTGGCTGCTGGTTGAAGGAGGCGGGCTTCACCTCTCGAAGGCTGTCGCGGCCATGAACGAGGATCGAACCTTTGCCCTTGTCTACGTGCCAGGCCGCCAACGCCTGGTGATCAATCTCAACCGCTTCTCGGGATCCACCATTACCGGCCGATGGTACGATCCAACCTCCGGACGGTTCATGCCGGTCGCCGACTCGCCGTTTCCCGCCAACGGATACCGCCCATTCCGCGCGAATCCGCCCGCCAACGCTTCCGGAGACGATGACTGGGTTCTTCTGCTGAATTCTCAGCCCTATTAGGAATTTCGGGGACCGGTCCTTCGACCTGGCCGGCTTCGCCGGCTGTTCAGGATGAGGAGACCAATAAAAAAAACCTCATCCTGAACCTGTCGAAGCCTCGAAGTGGAAGCCGTCGCGGTCGCCCCCGCTTCACCGGGAGGCGCCCCCTCCCCGTCACTCC
>JACZKS010000043.1 GCA_014859895.1 Rhodospirillales bacterium | reverse complement strand
GATGGGGGAGGGTCGGGGAGGGGGTGACTCCTTACCGTGCCGCCATCGGGGCCTCGCCCATCCGCCAGGCCCTGAGCCCGGTCATGGCGACGACATAGGTCTTGGCGCCGGCATCATAGGCCACCCGGTAGCGGGTCGGGTACCAGCCGGGGCGGCTGTACGCCTTGGGTGTGCGTACCGCTAGGGTCACGTCCGGCTTGGTCTCCAGGAAGGCCTTCGTCACCATCGGCTCCATGAACACCGTCTCACCCCTGTGATAGCCGTAGATGAAGGTGGCCGTGAAGGGCTTGCCCTTGAACTCAGGCCCCGACGGATCGACGCCGTGCAGGCCCATCTTCTCGACCGCGCCGTCCGGCGGCACCACGAAGCCGGCCGGCACCAGGTCGACCGGCGGCTCCTTGGCTGCCTCGGCGGCGGCCTCGCCCTTGAAGGTGATGGCGTCGCGCGAGGCGCGGTCGATCAGGTAGAAATGGACGTCGAAATGGGCGGCCGAGTAGATGCCCTCGGGGACGTGGCCGTTGGGGTTCCAGTCGATGGTCGCGTGGTCGTAGCCGGTCTTCGGCCCCTTGGCCGGCATCGGCAGTTCGGTGACGTGGGCTTCGTGGCTCCCGGCGTGCCCTGCCGGCAGCCCTTCCAGAGCCTTCTCCGAAAGGACGACGGCGATCGAGGCCGGCTGGCCGGTCTTGCTCTCGACCACCATGGTGCGGGCTATCCCTTGACCGATCTTGACGGCCGTCCCCAGATGGATGGCTGGCGTCTCTGCGGCGGTCGCCGCGCCGGCGGCAAGGAGAAGCCCGATGGCGGCCGCGACGCCGCCAATCCCTGTCAGTTTCATGATTGAGTTGCTCCCGTCCTGGGCCGGCCGAGTGCCGGCGGATGGAGCGCACATGGGCAACCGCCCTTTTTGCGTCAAGGCGCAAAAAAGGGGTATGGACTTGCCGGTCCTTCAGCGCATCAGCAGCAGGGCGATCATGATGCCGCCGAAGACGATGCGATACCACGCGAACGGCGCGAAGCCGTGGCGGCCGACGAAGGCGACGAAGGTTTTCACCACCACCAGCGCGGCGAAGAAGGCGGCGACAAATCCCACCGCGATCACGGCGCCGCCGTCAAACGACGTCGTCTCCCAATTCTTGTAGAGCGAATAGACGGTGGCGCCCAGCATGGTGGGAATGGCCAGGAAGAACGAGAACTCGGCGGCGGCCCGGCGCTCGACGCCCAGCACCAGGGCGCCCATGATGGTGGCTCCGGCGCGCGATACGCCGGGGATCATCGAGACCAACTGGCAGAGCCCGATGGCCAGTGCCAGGCGGGGCGTGAAGTCCTCGACTTCGGAAACCTTGACCGTCTTGGCCATGCGCTCGATGACGAGGATGGCGAAACCGCCGATGACGAGGGCGACGGCCGCCACCATCGGGGCGCCCAGCATCTGCTGGAAGTACTTGTAGGCCAGCGCGCCGACCACCATCGAGGGCAGGAAGGCGATGATGACGTTGCGCACGAAGGCGCGCGCCCGGGGGTCGGTGGGGATGCCGACGGTGGCGCCCCACAGGCGCTGCCAATAGACCAGGCAGACCGCCAGGATGGCGCCCAGCTGGATGACGATTTCGAAGGTCTTGCCGGGTGGGCCCTCGAATCCCAGCATGTCGCCCACCAGCATCAGGTGCGCGGTCGAGGAAACGGGAAGGAATTCGGTCAGGCCCTCGACGACGCCGAGGAGAAGGGCTTCGAGAAAGGTCTGCATGGGGCTCCTGGGGCAAGGGGTCGCGCCCGGATGATGCCGGGCCAAGGCCCGCGGCGCAACCCCCCGGTTCCAAATGCCGGCCCGGCTATCCAGCCAGCACGATCCACAGAAGCACGATCAGGCTGGTCAGCGCGCCGTTCAGCCCCATGGCGATGCCCGCGAACGTTCCAGCCAGTTCGCTGACCTGAAAGGCCCGGGCCGTGCCGATGCCGTGCGAGGCGACGCCGGCGGCGAAGCCCCGGGCCGCGAAGTCCTTGATGCCGAGCCGGTTCATCAGCGGCGTCACCACCACGGCGCCGATGATGCCGGTGAGGATCACCAGCACGGCGGCCAAGGACGCGATGCCGCCGAGATTCCGGGCCAGTTCCATGGCGATCGGCGCGGTCGCTGATTTGGGGGCGAGGGAGGCCAGCACCGAGGGCGGCGCCCCCAATGCCCAGGCGATGGCGACCGCGCTCACCGCCGCCGTCACCGAGCCGGCGAGCAGCGCCGCGGCCATCGGCAGCAGCGATTTCTTCACCGTGCCGATGTTGCGATAGAGCGGCACGGCCAGGGCCACCGTGGCCGGGCCGAGCAGGAAGTGGACGAACTGGGCACCGTCGAAATAGGCGCCGTAGGGCGTTTTGGTGGCGACGAGCAGGCCGACCAGCAGGGTGGCGGCGATGACCACCGGGTTGGCCAGCGGGTTGCGCTTGAAGTGCACCGACACCCGCTCGGCCCCGACATAGGCGATCAGCGTCACGGTCAGCCACAGCAGCGGCGATTCGGAAAGGTAGACCCAGATTTCGGTGACCTCAGGCCGCATTTTCGCCTCCCGACCCGGTGCGCTTGGCCACCCACACGAAGACGAAGACGGTGACGATCAGGGTGGCGACGGTGGACAGGATCAGCGCGGCGATGAGCGCCAGGCCGAAATCGGCGATGACGTTGCCATACTGCACGATACCGACCGCCGCCGGCACGAACAGCAGCGACAGATTGCGCAGGATGCCGTTGGAGGCGGCGTCGACGGAGGGGTCGATGCGGCGGCGGATCGCCAGCCAGCCAAACAGGATCGCCATGCCGGCGACCGGGCCGGGAAAGGCGAAGTGCGGCAGCGCGACGCCCAGCGAGCGGACCAGCGTTTCACCGGCCAGCTGGCAAACCAGGAACAGCGTCACCGCCGCCATGAAGCTCTGCGGCGTGACGGCGGGCTCGGCGGCTGCCGCCGGATGGCCCGGCCCGTCGATGGTTTGCATGGCGTTTTCCTCTCTCTGCTGGCGTTGCGAGACAGCCTATCCGCACGCGGGCCTGCGCGGAAGCGGGCAAAGGCGGTTTCGCCGCTTGCCAAAGCCATTGCCGCGCGGCAATGGTTGGCGGCGACGTCCCCTGGTGGCGCAAGCGGAAGGCCCGTCCTTGACCGAGCTGTTGCAGACCCTGGTCGACTTTCTGAGCGCCCATCCCGAATTGGCGGGCATCGTCGCCTTCCTGATTGCCATGGGCGAGGCGCTGCTGATCGTTGGCCTGTTCGTGCCGAGCACGGTGCCGCTGGTGGCGGTGGGCGCCCTGGTCGGCCTGGGCAAGCTGTCGTTCTGGCCGATGCTGGCGTGGATCGGCGCCGGGGCCGTCCTGGGTGATCAGGTCTCCTATTGGATCGGCTACGTCTGGCGCGACCGCCTGAAACGCTCGTGGCCGCTCATCCGCTATCCGGCCCTGGTGGCGCGCAGCGAGGATTTCTTCCGCAAGTACGGCGGCATGAGCATCTGTTTCGGGCGCTTCGTGCCGGGGGTCAAGGCGGTCATTCCCGGCATCGCCGGCATGGCCGGCATGACGCCGCCGCGCTTCACCGTCATCAACGTGCTTTCCGGCATCGCCTGGGCGCTGGCTCACCTGATCCCGGGCATCACCACGGGCGCGCTGCTGGGCCTGCTCGGCGCCGTCAGCGGCCGGCTTGCCGTCGTCATCGGCGGGCTTTTGCTGATCGTCTTCCTGGCGGTGGCGGGGGGGCGCTGGCTGGTGCAGATCTTCCTGCCGCTGTTTGCCGGCCGCCATGCCGCCGTCGTCGCCTGGTGCCGCCGCCGGCCCGGCCGGCTGGCGCAATGGACGGCCCGCACCTTCGACCCGGGACATCCGCGCTCCGCCGGCATGATGGCCTCCGCGCTGCTGCTGCTGATCGCCGTGCCGGCCTTCTTCTACGTCGCCGGCGAAACGGCGGCCGACGCGCCGCTGGCGCTCGCCGACCAGTCGCTGCACAACCTGTTCGCCGGGCTGCGCACCGCCTGGATGGATCACGCCATGGTTTTCGTCACCATGCTGGGCGACGGGGTGGTCATGGTGGCCGGCACCGCCGTCGTCACCCTTTACCTGCTGTGGCGGCGGGCTTGGGGGCCGGCGGTGGGGCTTTTGATCGCGGTCGCCGGTACCGCCCTTTTCGTTACCCTCTTCAAGCTGGTGTTCCAGCACGCCCGGCCGGTCGAACTGCTCCACGCCGGGGCCGACAGCTTCAGCTTTCCCAGCGGCCACGCCGCCATCAACGCGGTGCTGATCGGCGTCGTCACCGTGCTCGTCGCCCACGACCGGGCGCGCTGGTTCCAGGCGGTGGCGGTTTCCCTTGCCGCCGCCTATGTCACGCTGATGGCCTTCTCCCGGGTCTACCTGGGGGCGCACTGGGTGTCCGACGTCCTGGCCGGGCTGCTGTTCGGGGTGGCGATGGCGTCGGCGTTCGCCTTCGTGTTCGGCGCCGAGTACGATGAAAAGATCGGTCGTCGACGGCTGACCGCCTTTTTCGCCGTCACCCTTCTCGGGGTCGGCGGCGGCCACGTTTTCGTCAACTACGATGCCGCCCTGGCCCGCTACGCGCCGCGTCCGGCGGTGGTGGTGCTGGCCGAGACGGAATGGCGGGACCACGACTGGCGGCGTCTGCCGGCGCGGCGCATCGAGCTGGCCGGCGGCGCCGAGGAGCCATTGGTCCTGCAATGGGCCGGCCCCCCACTTAGGCTGGCCCGCAATCTGGTGACCGACGGCTGGCAGATGGCGCCGTCTTGGAGCCTGGCCTCGGCCTCCGGCTTCATCTACGGAAGCACCCCGGCGGCCTACCTTCCGGTATTGGCGCGCCTGCACAAGGGGCGCGCCCCCGTCCTCACCATGATCCGCCCCGACGACGTCCATCCCAAGGCGGCGCGCCAGGTGCTGCGCCTGTGGCCGACGATGTTCCGCGTCGATCAGGACGGGCGCCGCATGCGGCTCTACGTCGGTGCCGTGTTGACCGAACGGGTGGCCCGCCCGTTCGGCGAGTTCTCCTTGATCCGCCTGGAGCGGGAAACCGTGCCCAGCGCCGAAGAGTTGCTGGCGTGGCTGCCCGGCGCCGACCTGGTCCGGCGGGGACGCGCAGAGGCGGTGACGGTGCTGGCCGGCGGCATGGCCGAGCCGGCGATGGCGGCGACGCTGCCCCGGCGCGACTGAGGGCGCCGGGCAGCCTCAATGTCATAATGACGCCATCATTTGTCGATGGAATGAACCCCTCGATGGAGACGGCGGACGTCCGCCAGGGCTCGCAAGAGGTGGATCATGATCAAATTCGTTCTTGCCGCTGCTGCCGTTCTCGGGTTCGCCCTGGTCTCGGTGGCGCCCGCGCAGGCCGATGGCTGGGGCCGCCACCATCATCATTATCGTCCCTGGGATGACGGGCCGCGCTACCGCTCGGGGGTGAGCTTCTATTTCGGCAATCCCTACGTCTACCATCGGCCGCCGCCGGTGGTGATCTACCGCTATGCGCCGCCGCCACCGCCGGTGGTCGTCTACCGCGAGCCGGCGCCGCAGATCGTCTATGCGCCGCCGCCGCAGGTTTCCGCCGTGCCGGCCTCGCCGGTCTATACCGACCCCATGGGCCGCACCTGCCGCGAATATCAGACGACGCTCAGCGTCGGCGGCACCGGCCAGCCGGGCTACGGCACCGCCTGCCTGCAGGCCGACGGCTCCTGGCGCATCGTGCGCTGAGGCGGGCTTACCCAGCCGCAGCCTTCAACGCCCTGTCCAGGTCGGCGATCAGGTCGTCGGCCGATTCAAGGCCGATCGACAGGCGGATGACGTCGGGTCCCGCGCCGGCGGCGATCCGTTGCTCGTCGCTCAACTGGCGGTGCGTTGTGCTGGCCGGATGGAGGATCAGCGAGCGGGTGTCGCCGATGTTGGCCAGGTGGCTGAACAGTTCCACCGTCTCGACCACCTTGACCCCCGCCGCGAAGCCACCCTTGACCCCGAAGGTGAACACGCTGCCCGGCCCCTTGGGCAGATACCTTTCGGCCAGCCCCCGGTAGGGCGAGGCGGGGAGCCCGGCGTAGGACACCCACGCCACCTGCTTGTGCCCGTCCAGGAATTCGGCGATGCGCCTGGCGTTCTCGACATGGCGCTCCATGCGCAGCGCCAGGGTCTCGATGCCGGTGATGGTCAGGAACGCGTTCATCGGCGCCATCGTCGGGCCGAAGTCGCGCAGGGCAACGGCGCGGGCCTTGGTGGTGAAGGCGAAGTCGCCGAAGGTCTCGTAGAAGGTGAGTCCGTGATAGGCCGGCTCGGGCTTGGCCAGCGACGGGAATTTGTCGTTCTGCGCCCAGTCGAAGCGCCCCGATTCGATGACCGCGCCGCCCAGCGCGTTGCCGTGGCCCGACAGGAACTTGGTGGTCGAATGCACCACGATGTCGGCCCCCCACTCGAAGGGCCGGCACAGATAGGGCGTGGCCAGCGTGTTGTCGACGATCAGCGGGATGCCGGCCTCGTGTGCGATGGCGGCCACACCCTCGATGTCGACGATGACGCCCCCGGGGTTGGCCAGCACCTCCAGGAAGATACCCTTGGTTCTGGGTGTGATCGCCTTCCTGAAGTTCTCGGGCTTGGTGGGATCGACGAAATGGCAGGTCCAGCCCAGCTTCTTGAACGACAGGCCGAACTGGGTGAGGGATCCGCCATAGAGGTTGCGGCTGGCCACGAACTCGTCGCCCGGCTCCAGCAGGGTGAAGAAAGTCAGGAACTGCGCGGCGTGGCCCGAGGCGGCGCAGACGGCGGCGCGCCCGCCCTCCAGGCTGGCCAGCCTTTCCTCCAGCACGCTGACGGTGGGGTTGGTGAGCCGCGAATAGATGAAGCCGAAGGTGTGCAGGTTGAACAGGCTGGCCGCGTGATCGACGTCGTCGAACACGTAGGCGGTGTTCTGGAAGATCGGCGTGACGCGCGCCCCGGTGGTGGGGTCGGGGCTGGCGCCGGCGTGGATCGCCCGCGTCTCGAAGCCGTGCTCCGGCGTCGCCCAGCCGGTACCGGCGCCGGCCGGCTTGCGGGCGCCGCCCTCTCGCCCCGGGGCCTTGGGCGCGCGAGCCGAGATGAGGCCGGAATTGACCCCGCCCCACGACAGTTCGCCGCCCAGGCGGCCGTACTCGATCTTCGGGCAGCGGTCCATGATGACGGTGAGTCCCGCGTTTTTGGCGCGCTCCGCCGCCTTGTCATTGCGCACCGAAAGCTGCATCCACACCACGCGGATGCCCTTCTCGGCGACAAGCCGGATGGCCTCGTCCGTGATCGGCCCGGCGGCCTTGGAATTGCGGAAGACGTCGACCATGTCGAAGGGCTCGGGGATGTCGGCGAGGCTGCCGTAGACCATTTCGCCGTCAACCACCTGCCCGGCCAACCCGGGGTTGACCGGGATGACGCGGAAGCCCTTTTCGCGCAGGTAGCGGGCGACGAAATAGCTGGGCCGGTTGGCGTTGGCCGAATAGCCGACCATGGCGATGGTCGAAACGCCGGCCAGAACGTCTCGGATGTGGGCGTCGGAGTAGGTGAGCGGGGCAGGCGTGTCGGGCATGGTGGTCATCCGGCAATGGCGGCGATTATGAAAGAGCCCAACAAATTCCCCCTCCCGTCATTCCTGCGCAAGCGGGAATCCAGTTTTTCGCTTCAGTCCTGGACCCCTGCCTACGCGCTAGGGGATGCACACATGTTTTGATCACTCTTTCCAGAGGGGCCAAATCGTGATTCCTTTGCGGGTGGTCTGGCGAGGAAAGGACGGGGCCATGGAGAGGATTGCGGTGGACCTGGGCCGGTTTGGCGACCGGCGCC
>JACZKS010000042.1 GCA_014859895.1 Rhodospirillales bacterium | reverse complement strand
GGTTGGGGGCGGTGGTGATGGAAAGCCGCGCCCCCTTCCAGCCGGAACCGGGGGCCTATGCCGAAGCGCCTGGCCATGGCCATGCACACGATCACGGCCACGACCACGGGCATGATCATGGCCACGGGCACGGGGGGAAGGCGGCGTGATCGACGGCGCCATCCTACTCCGCCTGATGGCCTGGCTGTCGCCGTCGTTCCCGATCGGCGGCTATACCTATTCGCATGGCATCGAGTATGCGGTCGAGGCCGGGCTGATCAAGAACGCCGACGGCATGGCGGTTTGGATCGAGGGCGTGCTTTTCTTTGGCGCCGGGCGGATCGATGCCGATCTCTTCCGCGCCACCTGGACGGCCGTTGACACTGATGACGGGGCGGCCCTCGCCGACGTCGTCGAATGGGCCGACGCCTTGCGCGGCAGCGCCGAGACGGCGCTCGAAAGCCGCAGCCAGGGGCTGGCCTTTCTCGATACCGTGCGCGCCGTCTGGCCCGACCCGTGGCTTGACGGTTGGGCGGCGGCGCTGGCCGAAGCAGCCATCCGCCCGGCCCATGCGGTGGCGGTGGCGGCGGCGGCGGCGCGACTCGGGGCGCCGCTTCGCGAAGCGCTGGCCGTCTATTTGCACGCCTTCGCCGCCAACTTGGTGTCGGCCGGCGTGCGGCTGATTCCCCTGGGACAGACCGATGGCCAGCGGGTGATCGCCCGGCTGGAGCCCGTCGTCGTCGAGGCGGCGTCGGCTGCCCTGTCGCGGCCCTGGGAGGACTTGGGCAGTGCCGCCGCCATGGCCGACTGGACGTCGATGAAACACGAAACCCAGTACACGAGGTTGTTCAGATCATGAGTTCACCGTTGCGCGTGGGAATCGGCGGCCCGGTGGGGTCGGGCAAGACGGCATTGCTGGACCACCTGTGCAAGGCGCTGCGCGACGACTACGACATCGCCGCCATCACCAACGACATCTACACCCGCGAGGATGCCGAATTCCTGACCCGCTCCGGCGCGCTGGTACCCGAGCGCATCGTCGGGGTGGAGACGGGGGGCTGCCCGCACACCGCAATTCGCGAGGACGCCTCGATCAACCTGGCGGCCGTCGACGACGTGACCAGACGTTTCCCCGACCTCGACATCGTCTTCATTGAATCGGGTGGCGACAACTTGTCGGCCACCTTCTCGCCGGAGTTGGCCGATCTTACGATCTATGTCATCGATGTGGCGGCCGGCGACAAGATCCCGCGCAAGGGCGGCCCCGGCATCACCCGCTCGGACCTGCTGGTTATCAACAAGATCGACCTCGCCCCCCTAGTTGGCGCCAGCCTGGAGGTGATGGACCGCGACGCTCGCAAGATGCGCGGCACCCGCCCCTTCGTCTTCACCAACCTGAAGTCGGGCGACGGGCTATCCACGGTGATCGGATTCATCGTGGATAGTGGCGGCCTCGCCGTTCCGCGCGGCTGAGAGGCGGAATCATCCTCACGGCGCTTGTCAGGATGACGGGCCTGTCCTAGTTTCGTCGGCGGCTCGGGGGTCCAACAGGGGGCGGCGCCTTCGAGCGAGGCAGCAGGCAGAGAGGGAGACGGGGAGACCATGACGCGCATTCAGACATTTCTTGCCATGGCGATGGCCGGTGCCATCGTCGCGGGCGCGGCCACGGCGGCCGACAAGCCGGTCAAGATCGGCATGATCACCACGCTGTCGGGAGGCGGCGCCGCGCTCGGCGTCGACGCCCGCGACGCCTTCCAACTGGCTATCGATCTGAAAGGCGGCAAGCTGGGCGGAGTCCCGACCGAACTGATCGTGGCCGATGACGCCCAGAAGGTCGAGAACGCCAAGCAGATCGCCACCCGCTTCCTCAAGAAGGACGACGTCGACATCGTCACCGGCATCGTGTGGTCCAATCTGGCGATCGCCGTCGTGCCGTCGGTGACCCGCGAGGGCAAGATTTACGTCAGCACCAACGCCGGCCCCCATGAACTGGCCGGCAAGGGTTGCGACAAAAACTACTTCAACGCCGCCTATCAGAACGACAACCTGCACGAGGCGGCGGGCCAATATGTTTCCGACCAGGGCCTGAAGCGGGTCTACCTGATGGCCCCCAACTACCCGGCCGGCAAGGATTCGATCACCGGCTTCAAGCGCTTCTACAAGGGCGAGGTGGTGGCCGAGGTCTACACCACCTTGGGTCAGGTGGACTACGCCGCCGAGATCGCCAACCTGCGCGCCGCCAAGCCCGACGGCGTGTTCTTCTTCCTGCCCGGCGGCATGGGCGTCAATTTCGTCAAGCAGTATGCCCAGGCCGGACTGATCAAGGAAATCCCGCTGTTCGGACCCGGATTCTCGTTCGACGAGGGCATCCTTTCGGCGGTGGGGGACGCGGCGGTCGGGGCCTTCAATTCCAGCGAGTATACCTGGGACCTGGACAACGCCGCCAACAAGGTGTTCGTCGCGGCCTTTCGCAAGGCCTACGGTCGCAAGCCGTCGCTCTACGCTGCCCAGGCTTACGACGCAGCCCTGCTGATCGATTTCGCCATCGCTGCCGTCAAGGGCGACATGAGCAAGGCGGACGCCTTCCGCGCCGCCCTGCACAAGGCCGACTTTGCCTCGGTGCGCGGCAAGTTCAAGTTCGGCCCCAACAACCACCCCATCCAGGACATCTATATCCGCGAGGTGGTCAAGGAAGGCGACGCGGTGACCAACAAGACCATCCGCAAGGTGTTTACCGATCACCAGGATGCCTACGCCGCCGAGTGCAAGATGTAAGGAAGCGCGGCCGGCCGTTGCCGCCTAGGACACACCGCCGATGACCGCCCAGCTTTTCCTCGAGCAGACCCTGAACGGCCTGCAACAGGGGGTCATGCTGTTCCTGCTGGCTGCCGGGCTGACCCTGGTGTTCGGCATCATGCACCTGATCAACCTGGCGCACGGCACCCTCTACATGGTGGGGGCCTACGTGGCGGCCACCGTGACCAAGCTATCGGGCAGTTTTACGGTGGGCGTCCTGGCGGCCCTGGCGGCTGCCGGGCTGGTGGGGGCGGCGATCGAGATGACGGCGCTGCGCAAGCTCTATCGGCGTGATCATCTTGACCAGGTGCTGGCCACCTTCGGGGTCATCCTGTTTTTCAACGAACTGGTCAAGATCGTGTGGGGGCCGCAGGCTCTTTTCCTGTCGCCGCCGGCCGCGCTGTCGGGCACCGTCGAGATCATCCCCGGCGTTCCCTATCCGGCCTATAGGCTGTTCATCATCGGGGTGGGCCTCGCGGTTGGGCTCGGCCTGCGCTACCTCATCGTCAACACCCGCACCGGTATGCTGATCCGCGCCGGGGCGACGCATCGCGACATGGTGGGGGCGCTCGGCGTCGACATCGACCGCCTGTTCACCGTGGTGTTCGCGATCGGCGCCATGCTGGCCGGCCTGGCCGGCGCCATGGCCGGGCCAATGCTGGCCGTCGAGGTCGGCATGGGCGAGCAGATCCTCATCCTCACCTTCGTCGTCATCATCATCGGCGGCATCGGCTCGGTGCGCGGCGCGCTCGCCGGCGCGCTCCTGGTCGGCCTGGTCGACACCTACGGCCGGGCCTTCCTGCCGCTGGCCATGCGCGCTGCGCTCGACCCGGCGGCGGCCGACAGCATCGGCGCCTCCATCTCCAACGTCGCCATCTATCTGCTGATGGCCGCCGTCCTCATCTGGCGGCCCCGCGGCCTATTCCAGGCCTACGGGGGCTGATGGTGACGGGGGGCCGCAAACGCATCATCAATATGGCCGGGCTGGCTCTGCTGCTGGTCCTGCCGTTGCTTGCCGAAGCGGCCGACAGCCCCTTCTTCGTCAGTGTCGCCACCCGCGTGCTGATCTATGCGCTGGCCGCCCTTAGTCTCGACCTCATTCTGGGTTACGGCGGCATGGTCAGCTTCGGGCACGCGGCCTTCGTCGGGTTGGGTGCCTACGTGGTCGCTATCCTCGCCCATCACCAGACCGACGGCTCTTTCATCCCCTTCCTGCCCGGTGCCTGGAACGGCAGCACCCAGGCCCTGATCCAGTGGCCGCTGGCGATGGTGGTGGGTGGCCTGTTCGCCCTTGTCATCGGGGCACTGAGCCTGCGCACCAGCGGCGTCTACTTCATCATGATCACGCTGGCCTTCGCCCAGATGCTCTATCATTTCATGGTGTCGCTGCCGACCTATGGCGGGCAGGACGGCCTGAGCCTGTGGCCGCGCAGCGAATTGCCGCTGGTCGATCTCAACGACGACGTCTCTTTCTACTACGTGGCGTTGGTCTTGCTGCTCCTTGCCCTGGTGGCGGTGCGCCGCCTCATCGCCAGCCCGTTCGGCATGGTGCTGCGCGGCGCCAAGCAAAACGAGGCCCGCTTGGTTTCCCTGGGCGTGCCGGCCACCCGCTACAAGCTGACCGCCTTCGTCATCGCTGGCGCCATCGCCGGCCTGGCCGGGGCGCTTTTGGCCAACCACACCGAATTCGTCGGCCCCGGCATGATGCACTGGACCCGCTCGGGCGAGATCCTGATCATGGTCATCCTGGGTGGAGTCGGCACCCTCTACGGCGCCATCGTCGGCGCCGCCACGCTGCTGTTGCTGGAAGAAGGGCTGGCCGGGCTGACCGAGCACTGGATGATCTTCCTCGGCCCCTTCCTGGTATTCGTCGTGCTGTTCGCCCGGCGCGGCATCTACGGCTGGCTGGCGGGGCGGGAGGCGGGCGATGACTGACGCCATCCTCGAAGCCATCGGGCTGACCAAGTGTTTCGGCGCGGTGACCGCCAGCGACGGGCTCAACCTGGCGGTCAAACGCGGTGTCATCCATGCGCTGATCGGCCCCAATGGCGCCGGCAAATCGACGGCGGTGGCCCAGTTGTCGGGCGAGATGGCTCCCGACGCCGGACGTATTCGCTTCGAGGGCCGCGACGTCACCGACTGGCCGACCCATCGCCGAGCTCGCGCCGGGCTCCAGCGGTCCTATCAGATCACCAGCGTGTTTCCGGCTTTCACGGCGCTCGACAACGTGGCGCTGGCCATCCAGGCGCAGCGCCCGCACAGCTTCCGCTTCTGGACCGACGCCCGGCTCGATGACAGCCTGCGGGCGCCGGCTCGCGCCGTGCTGGAAAGGGTCGGTCTGGGGGAGCGCGCGGCGGTCAAGGTCACCGATCTGGCGCATGGCGAGCAGCGGCAGCTGGAAATCGCCATGGTACTGGCCACCGGGCCGACCATGCTGTTGCTCGACGAGCCGATGGCCGGCATGGGCCAGGCGGAAAGCCGCCGGATGATGGAGATCTTAAAGCCGCTCAAGGGCGAGGTGAGCATCCTTCTGATCGAGCACGACATGGACGTGGTATTCGCGCTGGCCGACGTCGTCACCGTCCTGGTCAAAGGCCGGGCGGTCGCCACCGGGGCGCCCGACGACATCCGGGCCGACGTGGCGGTGCGCCGGGCCTATCTGGGGGACTACTGATGGCGATGCTCGAGCTCTCCGGCGTCGAAACCTTCTACGGCCCCAGCCAGGTGCTGTTCGGCGTCGACCTCGCCATCGAATCGGGCGAGGTGGTGACGCTCATGGGGCGCAACGGCATGGGCAAGACGACGACGGTGCGCTCGATCATGGGCCTGTTGGCGCCGCGCCGCGGCACCATCCGCTTCGCCGGCCAGGACGTTACCGGCCTGCCAAGCCACAAGGTGGCGCGCCTTGGGATCGGTTACGTACCGGAGGGCCGCCAGATCTTCTCCAACCTGACCGTGCGTGAAAACCTGGTGGCCATCGCCGCCAATCACGCGGGCGTCGCCCAGCCGTGGACGGTTGATCGGGTGTTCGGGCTGTTCCCCCGGCTGGCCGAGCGGTCCGGCCAATACGGCCGCACGCTGTCGGGCGGAGAGCAGCAGATGCTGGCCATCGGCCGGGCACTGATGACCAACCCGCAGTTCATCATCTTGGACGAAGCGACGGAAGGATTGGCGCCAATGATCCGGGAGGAAATCTGGACGGTGCTGGAAACCAACCTCAAGGAGGCCGGCCAAGCCATCCTGGTGATCGACAAGCATCCCGAGGCGATGGCCCGCCTGGCCGATCGCCACTGCGTGATGGAGAGAGGGCGCATCGTGTGGACGGGAAGTTCGGCGGAACTGACCGCCAACAAGGCCATGCAGCATCGCTATCTCGGGGTCTGACGGAGCCGGCCATGGTCCTCGATCCAACCTTGGAGCGGCACTACAACGTCAGGGCGGCGATCCCCGAGCATCCGGCCATCTTCGCGGCATGGAAGGCCCGTTCCGAGGCTTTCCGGAAACGGGCGGGCGGCGTTCTTGACGTCGCCTACGGGCCGTCGGCGGCTGAAACGCTGGACCTGTTTCCTGCAGGAACCTCTGGCGCGCCCCTCCACCTGTTCATTCACGGCGGTTATTGGCAGGCGCTGGATAAGGCCGATTCCAGTTTCATCGCCGAGGCGCTCGTGGAAGCCGGGGTGACGGTGGCCGTCGTCAATTATGCGCTATGTCCGGCGGTGACCATCGACGCCATCGTCGAACAGATGCGCCGCGCGCTGCTGTGGCTGTGGCGGCACGCCGGCGAGTATGGCGGCGACGCCCAGCGCATCCAAGTCTCCGGCCACTCGGCGGGCGGCCATCTGGTCGGCATGCTGATGGCCACCGATTGGCCGGGCCTCGACGCCAAGGCGCCGCGCCGCCTGATCGAAAGCGGCGTCGCCATCAGCGGCCTGTTCGACCTGGAACCTCTCGTCCACACCACCATCAATGACAAGGTGGGCATGGACACCGGGACGGCCAGGCGCCTGAGCCCGCTTTTCCTCGACCCGGCGACGCCCGAAAGTCCGCTACTGCTGGCCGTCGGCGGCCATGAGAGCGAGGGTTTCCACGGCCAGTCCGACGCCTTGACCGCCGCTTGGACGGCAAAGGGGGTGGCGGTCGAACGCCTGACGCTCGCCGGGCGCCACCACCTGTCGGCGGTCGAGGCTCTGGCCGATCCGGCAACCGATCTTTTTTGTAGCGCCATCGCCCTGCAGTGAGCGACGGCAGCCGCGCAGACGAATCGCTGGACGAATGGCCGTCCCGGAGTATTCTCCCGGAATCGCCGAAGGGCGGAACCGGAGAAGTGCGATGTTGGAATACGTAGTGCGCGTCAGTTCCTCGGCGGCTCATCTGCCGCGCGAGGAACAGTTGGCCTGGAAGATCGCCGAGTTCGCCGCCGGCCGGCAGCCGTTCGACGCCGCGGCGGCCGAGATCGCCTGTTGCCGGATCGTCGATAACGCCGCCGTCGCGCTGGCCGCCCTGAGGCGCCCCCCGGTCGCCTGCGCCCGCGCCCAGGCCGTCGCCCACCTGCGGCCGGGTGGCGCCACCCTGATCGGCCTGCCGGGGGAGACCACGGTCGACTGCGCCTGGGCGGCTTGGGCCAATGCCACCGCGGTGCGCGAACTCGATTTCCACGACACCTTCCTGGCGGCCGATTACGCCCATCCCGGCGACACCATCCCGCCGCTGATTGCCGTCGCCCAGCAGTGCGGGCGGACGGGCGCCGACCTGTTGCGCGGCATCCTGGTCGCCTACGAGGTGCACGTGGCGCTGGCCAAGTCGATCTGCCTGCATCGCTATCGCGTCGATCACGTGGCGCACGTGGCGCCGGCCGTGGTGGCCGGCCTCGGCGCCCTGCTCGGGCTGCCGGCCCCGATCATCTATCAGGCGGTCAACCAGGCGGTGCACCTCGCCTTTTCGACCCGCCAGTCGCGCAAGGGCGAGATCAGTTCGTGGAAGGCCTCGGCACCGGCCCACGCCGGCAAGCTGGCTGTCGAGGCGGTGGACCGGGCGATGCGCGGCGGCACGGCGCCGTCCCCCATCTACGAGGGCGAGGATTCGGTGATCGCCTGGATGCTGGATGGCCCCGATGCCCACTACACGGTGCGCCTGCCGGCCCCCGGCGAGGCGCCGCGCGGCATCCTCGAAACTTACGGCCGTGCCCATTCGGCGGAATACCAAGCGCAGGCCATCATCGACTTGGCTATCGAGATGAGCGGTCAGGTCGACCTGTCGCGGGTGCGCGAGGTCGTGCTGCATACCAGCCACCATACCCATTCGGTGATCGGCAGCGGTTCCAACGATCCGCAGAAGGCCGACCCCGACGCCAGCCGCGAGACGCTCGACCATTCCATCATGTACATCCTGGCGGTGGCACTGGAAGACGGCGCTTGGCATCACGAGGAAAGTTATATCCCCGAGCGGGCGCACCGCCCATCGACGGTGGGCCTGTGGCGCAAGGTGCGCACGATCGAGGACCTGGATTGGACGCGGCGCTACCATGACCCCGATCCCGCCCGCCGGGCCTTCGGCGGCCGGCTGGAGATCGTGCTCGACGACGGCACCGTCGTTTCCGGCGAGAAGGCGGCCGCCGACGCCCATCCCAACGGCGCCTCGCCGTGGTGGTGGGACGACTACGTCGGCAAGTTCGACCGGTTGGCCCTGCCGCTTGTCGGGCCGAAGGAACGCGACCGGTTCATCGATCTGGCTGGCCGCCTAGCCGGACTGACCCCCGAGGAGGTGCGGGGGCTCAACCCCGCCGTCACCGACGGGATCGCATTGGCGGTCGCGACGGAGCCGAGGGGCATCTTCGACTGGCCCGCCGCCGGCTGACGGCCGCCCGCCGTCAGTCACTGTCGACCCGGTTGCTGCCCATGGCGGTCCGCCAGTCGTCGAGAAACCGCTGGCGCTTCATGCGGTCGAGATAGACCAGCAGACCGGGGCCGAGGTTGATCGGCCGCAATGGCCCTTCCGTCTCGGCGTTCAACTCCTCCGCCGTGCCCGGACCGGAAAGATCGGGATGGACGGAATAGAGGCTGGATTCGCGGGCCAGCACCCCCTGGCCGGCCAGCGACAACAGATAATCGAGAAAGGCGCGGGCGGCGGCGATGTTGGGCGCATGCCGGTGGATGAAGGCGACGCGCGACATCACCAGCGCATAGTCCCTGGGCAGCACCATGACGAGCGAGGCACCGCGCAGGATGCGGTTGCGGGTATAGGAACCAAGCAGGTTGTAGCCGATCAGCACACGGCCGTCCTCGATGGCCTGCAGGACATCGGCGGTGCAGCACGACAGGCGCACCGCGTTGCGCCCGAAACTTTCGATCAGCCGGCCGAAGGTGTGGGCCTGGCGGGCATCCTGGGTGGCGAAAAGATAGCCGACGCCGCTTTGCGCGATGTCGTAGGTGGCGATGCGGCCCTGGTAGAGGCCCGACTTCTCGCGCAGCAGGTTCACCAGATCGAAGCGCGTCGAGGGAATATCCTCGGGCGGCAGGGTGCGGGGATTGTAGACGATCACCGCCGGCTCAAAGGTGAACCCGAAGGCCTCGTTGCGCCAGTTGGCCCAGTCGGGCAGCCGCGCCGTCTCGGCCGATTTATGCGGTTGGGCGAACCCGTCATTGACCAGCTTGACTTGCAGGTCCATGGCCGAACTGATGACGACGTCGGGGACCAGTCCCTCCCAACCGCCGTCGCTTGACACCGCATCGTAGAGTTCGTTGGTCAGCGCATCGACGTAGTCGATGGCGAGGTCGGGCCGCAGCTTCTGGAAATGCTCGATGATGGGCCGCATGGCCGTCAGATCGGTGGTGCTGAACAGCGCCAGGCGGTCGCTCTCGCGGACGGCGGCCTCGAAGACGGTGCGCTCGGCGGCCTCGGAGGGGTGGGGCAGGGCAAGCGCTATGGCGAAGAGGCCGGCGACGACGGGTGGGAAAGTCTTCATGACGCGGGCTCCGTTGCCGAGCGGATGGTGAAGCGGGCGATCAGGCCGCCGCCGGGACGGTCGATGAGCGCGATGCCGCCGTGCCGTTCGGCCACCTGGCGCACGATGGCGAGGCCGAGGCCGGAGCCGCCATCGTCGGTGCGTCCGGCCCTGTGGAAGCGCTCGAAGGCACGGTCCTTTTCGTTGTCGGGAATGCCGGGGCCGCGGTCGCGGATCTCGACGACGACCATGCCGTTTTCGATGTCGGTGGCGATCGCCACCTCGACGGTGGCTCCGGCCGGGCCGTACTTGATGGCGTTGTCCACGAGGTTGCGCAGCGCTTCGCGCAGGGCGACAGGGTCGCCCAGCCCGTGGGTGTCGCCACCGGCGTCGTCGACCACCAATTCGATGTCGCGCTCCTCGGCGGCGAAGGCGGCGTCCGAGAGTACGCGCTGCACGACGTCGCGCACTTCGACGCGAACGAAGGGTACCGTATCGGTACGGTGGGTGACGGTGGCGTGGCTGAGCAGTTGCCCGGTCAGGCGGGTGGTCAAGGCGGCATTGCGCCGCGCCTTGTCGAGGAAACTGCGGCGGGCCTCGGGGTCGGGCTCGTCGGCCGCCAGATCCATCTGGGCACGCAGGCTGGCCAGCGGCGTGCGGATCTGATGGGCGGAGTCGGCGATGAAGGTCTGCATGGCCTCGACGCTGGCCCGCAGGCGGTCGAGGAAATGGTTGATGGCGACCACCAGATGGCGCACCTCGCGCGGGACCGACATTTCCAGCGGCTTGAGATCGGTCGGCGCACGGTCGCGCAGATTGCGCTCGATCGCGGCGAGCGGGCGCAGCGCGACATTGATGCCGATCCACACGAACAGCAGGATCATCGCCATCAGGATGAGCACGAGGACGAGGGCGTTGACGGTGATCTCACGCGCCAGGTCGCCCCGCTCCAGGCGGGACTGGCCGACCTGGACGACGGCCCAGCCCTGGATGCGCGGCTCGGCCAGCGGTCGGCCCAAGACGACGAAGCGCAAGGTCTCGCCGGCGTAGGGGGCGTTGAAGAAACGGGGTTCGGCCGCTGTTACCGGCGGGTCGGGCAGAGGCAGGTCGCCGTAGCCAGTGACGGTTTCGCCGGTCGGCGAGACCACCCGATAGAAGATGCGGTCGCGCCGGGCCAGCGAGAGCATTTCAAGCGCCGAGTTGGGCAGGTCGACCTCCAGCCGGCCGTCGGCGACGTAGACCTGATCGGCGATGGCCAGCGCCGAGGCGGCCAGCAGCCGGTCGTAAGCCTGGTCGGCGGCGCGACCGCCGTACTCGGCCGCCGCCAGTAGCAGCAACACCGTGGTCAGCAGGAAGACCATGCCGATGACGGTGAAAAGCCGGCGGCGCAGCGAATAGTCGGTTTCAACCTTCCAGGTCGGCGACATAGCCCATCCCGCGCAGTGTCCGGATCGTCACGGAGGAGCCTTTCAACTTCTTGCGCAGGCGCGCGATGTAAAGCTCGATGGCATTGGGCCCGGGCGCGTCGTCGAAGCCGTAGATCTGATCGGTGATGTCGTCCTTGGTGATGACGCGTCCGAGGTTGCCCAGGAAGATTTCGAGGATGCGGAACTCGCGGTTGGGCAGGATGACCGGCTCGCCGCCGATGGTGACGCGCCGGCCCGAGCGGTCGAAGGCGAGGTTGCCATGCTCGGTCAGGCCCGAGGCGATGCCCTGACGGCGGCGCAGAAGCGCACGTACCCGCGCTTCCAGCTCGCGAAAGTCGAAAGGTTTGGTCACGTAGTCGTCGGCGCCGATATCCAGCGCCGATACACGATCGTCGATCTCGGCGCGCGCCGTCAGCACGAGGACGGGCGTGGTGTCGTGGCGCAGCCGCAACGCGCGGAGCACCGCGTAGCCGTCCATGCCCGGAAGCATGATGTCGAGGATGACCAGGTCGTAAGCGTTGTCGGCCAGAAACTCGACGGCCTCCTCGCCGGTTGCCGCGCGATCAAGCGCATGGCCTGATCGCCGGAACCGAAGGACGATCGCCTCGGCCAGGTCTTCGGCATCTTCGACCACCAGGATACGCATGAATGCCCCTCTCCACACGCCATCCGATCTCCGGTACGCCGAATTTTCTTAAATGCGACAGGTCCGCGACAGCTTTGTTTGTTATTATTGCAAACGGACGGGCGCATCACGAAACAAAAGAATAGAGCGTCCCGGTACTCCACGACAGGTGAGTCTAACGTAACAGGGAGCTAAAACCATGCTGAAATTCACCGCAGCTTTCGCCGTCGCGGCCAGTGCCCTATTGCTCGCGGGGACGGCGGCGGCATTCACTCCGGATCGTTCCGAATGCATCGCCCCCGCCAAACCGGGCGGCGGTTTTGATTTGACATGCCGCATCGCCATGAACGGCTTCGAGGAAACCAAGCTGCTCGCCAAGCCGATGGAAGTCAGCTTCATGCCGGGTGGCATCGGGGCCGTCGCCTACGCTCATATGAATTCCAACCGACGCAATGATCCCAGCGCCATCGTCGCCTTCAGTGGGGGATCCCTGCTCAACATCGCGCAGGGCAAGTTCGGCCAGAACCTGGACGAGAACAACGCCCGCTGGCTGGCCTCGGCCGGGGCCGATTTCGGCGCCATCATCGTCAAGGCCGATGCGCCGTGGAAGGATCTCAAGGAATTGGCCGCCGCCGTAAAGGCCGATCCGACGAAGTATGTGGTAGGGGCCGGCGGTACCGTCGGCAGCCAGGATTGGATGAAGGCGGCGCTATTCATGAAGGCGGCAGGCGGCGACGCCAAGAAGATGCGCTACGTGGCATTCGAGGGTGGCGGCGAATCGATTGCCGCGTTGCTCGGCGGCCACATTCAGATCTACACCGGCGACGCCGCCGAGATGAAGGGGCGAATCAACGACGGCACCATGCGGATGCTCGCCGTTCTTGCCGACAAGCGGCTGCCCGGCGACTACGCCAATGTCCCCACCGCCAAGGAACAGGGCTTCGACATCGAATGGACGATCATCCGTGGCTTCTACTTGGGCCCGGACGTCAACGACGAGGCCTATGACTGGTGGGTCGGGCAGTTCAAGAAGATGTTCGCCATGCCGGTCTACGCCAAGGTGCAGGAGGAAAAAGGCCTGTTCCCCTTCGAGATGGCGGGCAAGGAGTTTGACGTCTACGTCAAGAAGCTGGTGGCGGAGTACCGCCAGATCGCCAAGGACGCCGGGTTGACCAAGTAATCCGGTCGATCCGATGTATGACCGAATCCTCGGGTTCGTGCTGGTGGGCGTCTCCGTCGTTTACGGCTGGAGCGCCTACCAGTTCGAGGTCCCCTTTCAGTATGAGCCGCTGGGGCCGAAAGCGTTTCCGCTGATCCTGGCGGCTCTCATGGTCATGAGCGGGATCGGGCTGATCTTCAGGCCGGATCGCTTGGCGCCCTTCCCCGATCGCAAGGGATTGGCCAATTTGGCGCTCGCCTGCGTCATCATGTTTTTCTACGCGGCGACCTTCCGCTGGTTTGGCTTCATCCTGGCCACCGTATTGGCCGGGTCCCTCATTGGCTGGCTGTTCGGCGCCAAGCCGGTCCGGGCGGTGGCCTACGCAGTGGTGCTGGCGGTCGTCGGCTATTTCGTGTGTGGCGACCTTTTGCGCCTCAACGTGCCCGCCGGGGCCTTGTTCGGGTAGGTGCCATGGATATCCTCTCGCAACTCGCCTACGGGTTCTCGGTCGCGCTGACGCCGCTCAACATCGGCCTCGTCCTGGCCGGCTGTTTCTTCGGAACCCTCATCGGGGCGCTGCCGGGCATCGGGCCGATCAACGGCGTCGCCATCCTCCTGCCCATCGCCTACGCCATGCGGCTGCCGCCCGAATCTGCATTGATCCTGCTGGCCGGTATCTATTACGGCGCCGAGTACGGCGGGCGGATCTCCAGCATCCTGCTCAACGTGCCGGGCGATGCCGGCGCCATCATGACGACGCTGGACGGCCATCCCATGGCCAAGAAAGGCGAAGGGGGACGGGCGCTGGCCATCTCGGCGGTGGCGTCCTTCATCGGCGGCACCACCGCCATCGTGATGCTGACCATCTTCGCACCGCTGCTCAGCCGGTTCGCCATCACCTTCGGCCCTCAGGATTACGTGGTGCTGATGGTGTTCGCCTTCACCTGTCTGGCCACCATGGTAGGCTCGCGGCCGCTCAAGACCTTCATGGGCGCCCTGATCGGCCTGATGCTGGCGACCGTCGGCATCGATTCGGGCTCCGGCATCATGCGCTTCACGCTCGACATCCCCAACCTGTTCGACGGCGTCGATTTTCTGGTCGTGATCATCGGCCTGTTCGCCATCAGCGAGGTGCTGGTGCTTCTGGAAGCCTGGGCCCGCCATGAATACCACGCGACCAAGGTCGGCCGCACATTCATCTCGTGGCGCGATATCATGTTCGTCAAATGGGTGCTGCTGCGCTCCTCGATCAGCGGCTTTCTGATCGGGGTGTTGCCGGGTACCGGCGCCTCGATTGCCAGCGCGGTCGCGTACGGCACCGAAAAGCGCCTGGCCTATGGGAAGGACGAGCACTTCGGCCAAGGCGATATCCGCGGCCTGGCGGCGCCGGAGGCGGCCAACAACGCTTCGGCGGCAGGCGCCATGGTACCGATGCTGACCCTCGGCATTCCGGGCAGCGGCACCACGGCGATCTTGCTGGGCGCGCTGCTCATGTTCAACATCACGCCGGGTCCGCTGCTGTTCACCCAGCGGCCGGAAATCGCCTGGGGCCTGATCGCCTCGATGTACCTGGGCAACGTGGCCCTGCTGGTGATGAACCTCCCGATGGTCGGGCTGTTCGTGAAGCTGCTGTCGATCCGCCAAGCCTATCTGGTGCCGTTCATCCTGTTGCTCACCTTCGTCGGCGTCTATTCCATCCACGGGACGACCTTCGACCTGGTCTTCATGGTCGGGCTCGGCATCTGCGGCTACGTCCTGCGCAAGCTCAAGTTCTCCATGGCGCCGATCATCCTGGGCGTGGTGCTGGGCGAGGTGCTGGAGGACAATCTGCGCCGGGCGCTTTCCATCAGCGCCGGCGAGTGGTCGATCCTCTATAACAGCGGGCTGACGCTGAGCCTGTGGGTGGCGTCGGTGGTGGTGTTTGCCGCTCCCTTGGTGCTCAATATTTACAAGCGGCGCGCTGTCGAAACATGAGTGACCGGGAGCGGCGCCTTCTCGCCGCTCGTCGAAAATCCCGCGGACGCATCCAGGGAAAGGGCTCTTGCGGCATGGACCGCCGTATGGTTAGTCAATCCCATGGATGGGCGTGGCGAAGCCGCGCGGGGAGGGACTTGGCATGACGGCACCGGTTCTGGTCGGCATCACGGGCGCCACCGGCGTCATCTATGGGGTGGAATTGTTGCGCGCCCTGCGGGCCTTGGGCCAGCCCGCCCACCTGATCCTCAGCGAATGGGGCGCTCAGACCATGGCACTGGAGACCGATCTCGACCTCGACGAAGTGCGTGGCCTAGCCGACCAGGTCTACGCCAACAAGGATCTGTCGGCGGCGGTGTCCAGCGGCTCGTTTCCAACCCGCGGCATGGTCGTCGCGCCGTGTTCGGTAAAGACGCTTTCCGGCATTGCCAATTCCTTTACCTGCAACCTGATGATCCGCGCCGCCGACGTAACGCTCAAGGAACGCCGGCCGCTTGTCCTGGTTTTTCGCGAAACACCGCTGCACAAGGGGCATATCGACCTGATGGCCCGGGCGGCCGATATGGGAGCCATCCTGTTGCCGCCGGTGCCGGCGTTCTACACCCGCCCGGTCAGCATCGCCGATATCGTCCTCCACACCGTGGGTAAGATCCTCGACCAGTTGGGCATTTCCCATGAGATGACGCCGCGCTGGAACGGCCCGGCGCGCGACGCGCGCTGAACGGTACGGAGCCTTTCTTCCGCCATATGGCTGTCGTCCTGAAATGACGCCCCTGACAAAGGGGCGCATTCGGCGCTCTGTATGCGGATGTCATCAAACCGATACAAATTGAAACCGAATGGCGGGCACGGGACACACACCCGACACACAGCGTCGGTATTTTATTGATGGATGGGCGGACAGCGTCGATCCGGGAAAACGGAAACGTTTCGAATGCCGCGACCGATCGGGAAACGCGACAGGACACCAATGTCGCCATGGTTCTTCGGTTGAAGACGGCGGATATGAGGAAAGAGTGACCTCGTTCATACGAATCGGCAGGGCGGAGTTCTTCGGCCTTCTTGTCGTCGCGGTCTCGGCGTTGATGATCGGGTGGCTGACCTACGAGCAGTACCGGGGGATTGAAACCCAAACCGTCGCGCTGCTTCAGCAGTTGGCGCGCACAGGCGAGGCGCACATCGATGGCAGCTTGCGCAACGTCGATAGCCTGCTGCGCGACATCGTCGCCCACGCCCTTCGGGGCGAACAACCGTTCGAACAGGACGATGAGGAGTTCGTTCGCATACGGTCCCAGTCCTATCCGGAAATTCGTCAGGTCTTCATCACGGATGCCGTCGGCGTGATCCGGTTTTCCACCCTGCGCGAGGTCGAGGGATACGACGCCAGCCAACGACCCTACTATCTCGATCCGAAGGAAAACTCCGGCGAGGACCGGATGTTCCTGACCGGGCCGACGGCGGTCATCACGGGGTCGGTTCTGTTCGTAGTGTCACGCCCGATCCGTAACGCCGACGGTTCCTTCGCCGGAGTCGTCGCGGCTTCGTTGTCTCCCGTATTTTTCGACGTCGTCCTCGCGTCGATCCTGCCACAGGGCCGTAGTTCCAACAGCGTACTGACCCTGAGCGGTGATACTCTCTCGCGCATGCCGGAACCGGGGATGTTCCGGGGATCGTCCATGCTCGATCAACCGGCGTTCCGCCGCCACGTGGAGGCGGGCGAGCCGACGACCGTGCAGCCCCTGCCCGTGGAACCGGGCGGCGGCGAGGGCATCGGCGTTTTCCGCACGCTGGCCAATTTCCCCTTGGTTGTCGGCGTTGCCAGCGACCGCAGGGACATCTTCGATACCCTGGCGCCGACCATTGCCATGCATGTGGCCTTCTTGCTGGTCATCGTCATCGTGACGATCTGTTCGGTGATGATCGCACGCCGTATCCGGCAACAGGAGGCCGAACGGCGCAGGCGGCTTGAAGCATCGCGCAATTTCTTCGACCGGTTGCTGGAAACCGCCAACACCCTGGTGGTCGGCCTCGATGACGACGGATGCGTCGTTCTCTGCAATTCGATGACCGAACAGGTGACCGGCCTCAAGCGCGACGACCTGCTGGGCCGCAAGTGGTCGGATGCCGTGGTGCCGCGCGATATCTATCCGCGGTCATGGGAAATCTTCGAATCGCGCAGCCGGGCCGGCATCGAGCAGGATCAGTTCGAAACGCCGATCCGCCGGTATCCGAACGGCGAACGGTTCGTATCGTGGAGCAACAGCCGGATTGCCGATCCCGATGGCCGGCCCGTCTCGTTCTGGTTTGGCATCGACGTGACCCATCGGCAGTACGTGCAGACCGAACTGGAGACGGCCAACCGGCAATTGCTCGCGACCGTGAAAACGCTCGAGAATCGTAATCGGCAGATCACCATTCTGCGGAGCATGGCCGACCGGTTGCAGGCGTGCCACGAAGTGGGTGAAGCGTTCCAGATGGCGGCGGAATGCGTGCGGGACCTCTTTCCCGGCCGTGCCGGCGGTTTCTACTCGTTGAATGGGGCGCGAACCGCCCTGATCCTGGAGGTAGCCTGGCCGGATGCCGTTCGCATGGCGCCGGCGATCGACCATCGGCACTGTGGGGCTGTTCTTCGCGCCAGTTCTCACCGCTGGGATGGCAATCATACCGATTCCTCCTGTTCGCATTTTGGCGAGGACTATGCGGGCACCGGTCTCTGCGTGCCGTCGATGGCTCACGGTGAACTCCAGGGGATGTTGGTCTTGCGCGATGCGACGGAGGCCCCACAGCCGGTCGCCTGCCAGCCTGTGATCCGGGGAGCCGGCAGCGAGGAAGCCGCGCTTGCCATCGCGGTGTGCGAGAATTTGGGGCTTGCAGTCTCGGCACTGCGATTGCGCCAGCAGCTTCAGGACCAGGCAACGCGCGATCCGCTTACCGGACTCCACAATCGCCGGATCATGTCCGAGATGTTCGAGCGCGAACTGATGGTTGCAGGCCGCAAAAGGCGCTCGCTGGCGGTCATGATGATCGATATTGATCACTTCAAGCTGTTCAATGACCGCCACGGTCACGAGGCCGGGGATGTCGTGCTCAAGGCGGTCGGCGATTTTTTCTGCAGGCAGTGCCGCGCGTCGGATATCGTCTGCCGGCATGGCGGCGAGGAGTTTGCCATTCTGTTGCCCGAATCCGACATCGCCGGGGCGGTTCAGCGGGCCGAGCACCTTCGCGAGGGGACCAAGCGGCTGACGGTGAGCAACCGAGGGTTTGCGCTCGAAGCAGTGACGATTTCCATCGGGATCGCCGTCTACCCGGATCATGGGTTGGACTCCCGCGCCCTTTTACGGGCAGCCGATGAGGCGCTCTACCAGTCGAAGATTCTCGGCCGCGATCGGGTGACCATGGCCAACCAGGGCACGCAAGGCCTGTTCAAGACCCTGGCTTGGAACGACCGGCTCGGTTCCTCTCCGGAGCCGGCGACCAGCCGGGCATTTTCGGGGCCGGACCGTTCTGATAGAGTGCCCCGCCAAAGGGAAGCCGACGCGATCGACGACGGGCACATCGAAACTCGCCACGAAGGCGGGGCGGAAACCCTCGCTGGCGACAGCCTTCCATCGGAATGAACATTTGAGCAGGAGGCGGGCCGACAGTCATGCCGGCGGCTTGCGGGGGACGCGAGCGGCGCAGTGGGGTCTGTAATGGTCGGGAAAGCGGAGAAAGCACGGGGCGTGAAGGATGAATTGCACATCCTTCTGGTCGAGGATTCGGCGGCCGACGCGCGGCTGATCGAGCGGGCGATCAGCCGCGAATTCCCGGATGTCCTTGTGCAGCGGATCATGAATGCCGAGGACTTCGTGGCGGCGCTCGGCTCGCGATCATGGGACATCGTCTTGGCCGATCATAAACTGCCCCCATTTTCTTCGTCGGCGGCCATTGAACAGCTGGAGCGGAGCGGCCTCGACGTTCCGCTGATCGTCGTCTCGGGTGCGATTGGTGAAGAGGAAGCCGTCGACCTGTTGAAGGCCGGGGCCCACGACTTCGTGCGCAAGGACAACCTGGGGCGTTTGGGGCCGGTCCTGCGCCGCGAGCTGGCCGATGCCGAAAACCGCCGTCGCCGCCGTGAGGCCGAAGCTGCGCTTGCCGAAAAGGAGCGCATGCTGTCGACCCTGATGGACAACTTGCCGGGCATGGTTTTTCGTGCCGGCCTCGGGTCCGACTTGCCGATGGAGTTCGTCAGCAAGGGGTGCCGCGAGTTGACCGGATACGAGCCACAACAACTGGTGGGGCGCGATGCCACTTCCTATCGCGGGATTGTCGTCCATGCCGACCACCGGGACTTCGTGCGGCGGGGGATCGAGCAGGCGGTTCGCTGGAACGAGCCCTATCAGCTGACCTACCGGATCACCCAGCCGAGCGGCGAAAATCGCTGGGTTTGGGAAAAGGGGCGGCAGGTATGGTCGGCCCACGGCGAGGCCACGGCGATCGAGGGTTTCGTCGCCGACGTTACCGAACGCAAGGCCGCCGAAGAGAGGGTGGCGGAACTGCAATCGCGGCTCATGGGGGCTTCGCGGCTGATGTTGATGGGCGAGCTGGCGACCGGCATCGCCCACGAGATCAAGCAGCCCCTTTCGGCGATCCGCATCTATGCCGAAGGGCTGGCCGGGCAGATCCGCGCCGGCGCTGTCGGCGGGCCGGATTTGGCGCCGATCCTTGATCGCATCGTCGATCAGAATCAGAAGGCGCAGGCGGTCATCGACCGCATTCTGGCCTTCGTCCGGCGGTCGGCCCCGCGGATGGCCGAGATCGACGTCAATCAGGCGGTTCGGGATGCGGCCAAACTATTCGAGGTGGAGGCCGGCAAGGCTGATGTTCAAATGAACCTCGGCCTTGCGCCGGACGTTCCGGCGGTCGTTGGCGACGCGGTCCAGATTCAGCAGGTGATCATCAATCTGCTGCGAAACGGGCTCGATGCCGTCACCGAGGCGAGGGTGCCGCGCGGCGAACTGCGGGTGGAAACGGCGAAGGCCGAGGACGGAGGCGTCGACGTTACCGTCAGGGACAACGGCCCCGGCATTCCGGAAGCGGTTAGCGCCCGCGCGTTCATCCCGTTTTTCACGACCAAGCCCGACGGATTTGGCCTCGGCCTGACCATCTGCTTGAAGGTCGTCGAGGACCATGGCGGCCGATTGTCGATCGAGGCGCCGGCCGGGGGCGGGACGGTCGTCCGCTTCCGTCTGCCGGCCCGGCCGTGATTGCCGGGCAATCAAGTCGGGGCGACGAAGCCGACCTGTTCCTTGATTAGATCCCAGAAGGCCTCGGCCGGCATCGGCTTGCCGACGAAATAGCCCTGCACGAAATCGCAGTCGTTTTTCTTGACGAAGGCCATCTGCTCGGGGCTTTCCACCCCCTCGGCGATCACCATCAGTTTCAGGCTGTGGGCCATGGTGATGATGGCCCGCACCAGTGCCGCATGGTCGGCGTCGTCGGTAACGTCTTCGATGAAGGAACGGTCGATCTTCAACGAGGTGACGGGGAAGCGCTTCAGGTAGCTGAGCGACGAGAAGCCGGTTCCGAAATCGTCGACCGAAAAACGTACGCCCATCGCCGTCAGGCGCTCGAAAGCGGCCGTGGTTTCGGGCAGATCCTCCATCAGCAGGCCCTCGGTGATCTCGAGGTCCAAGTCGTCGGCCGGAAGGCCGGTGTCCTGTAGCGCCTGGGTGACGGCGTCGATCAGGGTCGGTCCGCGAAACTGCCGGCTGGAGACGTTTGCCGCAATTCGGATCGGCGCCGCGCCGGCGCGGCGCCACTCGGCCGCCTGCTTGCAGGCAGCCTTGATTACCCAGGCCCCGATGATGTTGATCTGCCCGGTATCCTCGGCCATGGGGATGAACTGGCCGGGCGGGACGTTGCCGAGTTCCTCGTTGTGCCACCGAAGCAAGGCTTCGGCACCGACCAGGCGGCCGGACTTGAGGTCGATGATCGGCTGGTAGTGAAGGGTCAGCTCGTCGCGTTCCAGGGCGTGCCGCAAATGGGATTCGATGCGGACCCGCTCCATGGCCTGCTCGTTGAGCTCGCGGGTGAAGAACTGGGCGCGGTTGCGGCCCAATTCCTTGGCTTGGTACATGGCGGCATCGGCATTGCGCATCAGGGCGTGCGGATCGTGGGCGTCGAGCGGATAAAGCGTGATACCGATACTGGCCGTTGTGAACAGCTCCTGGCCGTCGATGACGATGGGCTGGGCGAATACCTCGAGGATCTTCTCGGCCACCAGTTCGGCATGCTTCGGCGCACTGATGTCTGGCAGCACTACCGTGAATTCGTCGCCACCCAGGCGGGCGACGGTGTCGCCCTCGCGGATGCACAGCGCCAGCCGTTGGCCGACCTCCTTGAGCAGGCGGTCGCCGACCGAATGGCCCAAGGTGTCATTGATGACTTTGAAACGGTCGAGGTCGATGAACAGCAGCCCTACCATCGATTTCTGGCGATGCGCCCTGGCCAGTGCCTGGGACAGGCGGTCGAGCGCCAGCACCCGGTTAGGCAGGCGGGTGACGTCGTCGTAATTGGCCTGGCGCAGGACCTGTTCCTCGTACTTCTTGCGAACGGTGATGTCTTCCTTGACCGCAAGGAAGTGGGTGACCTCACCGGTGGCATCCTTGATAGGCGAGATCGAGGCATACTCCCAGTACAGCTCGCCGGTCTTTTTCTTGTTGTAGAATTCGCCCCGCCATTCCTGGCCCGCCTTGATGGTTTCCCACATGGCGCGATGGGTTTCGGCGGATGTATAGCTCGACTTCAGCATCCGGGGATTGCGACCGATGACCTCCTCGGGCTGATAGCCAGTCACCTCGGTGAACTTGGCGTTGACGTACTCGATCTCGCCTGCGGTGTTGGTAATCAGCACGGAAGCCGGGCTCTGCTCCACCGCCAACGAGAGCTTGCGCACGTTTTCCTCGGCCTGCGCCCGCTCGGTGATGTCGAGCGACACCGTGACCACCAAAGCGGTTGCCCCCTTCTCGTCGCAGAGCGGCGCCTTGGTGGTGAGGAACTGGCGGGCGTTGCCGTTACTGTCGACCAGCCGTTCCTCGAAACCGGGCAATGTGCGGCCGGTCTCGAAGATCTGGATTTCGAGGTCGCGGTGGCGCCTGCCGTAGGCTTCGTCGATGAGAATGCCGACCGGTTGGCCGATCGCCCGCGCGACGTCGAAGGCGAGAACCGTTTTGTGGTAGCTGTTGAGGTAGACGCAACGGCCATCGGCGTCGCTCGCCCGGATTAAGGCCGGTACCGTGTCGATGACGCTGCGCAGCCTTTCCTCGCTTTGGCGAAGGTCGCGGGCATGTTGGTCGGTCGCCACCCTGAGCTCGTTCTCGAGCGACAGCGCGCGCTGTCGGATGATCTGCTTCTGGCGCCACATGGTCAGCAGATTGACGGCGCGGGTGCGGAATTCGTGATGGTCGATGGGGCTGCGCAGGAAGTCGGTGGCACCGGCTTCGAGCGCGCTGTAGCGATAGTCGCGATCTTCGTAGGCCGTGATCACGATGATCGGCACGTCGAAGCACTTCAGCTTGCGCCGGCACTCGCGGACGAATTCGGCCCCGTTCATCTCCGGCATCTGGAAATCCGTGATGATGAGGTCGACGTCCTTGTCGATCATCCACTCGTAGGCGGTCCTGGCGCTGTCGAAGGCGTGGACATCCGCTTGCGGCTCCACGGCCCGCGCGAGCTGTGCCAGAATGTTTCTGTTGGTCACCCGATCATCGACGACGACGATTACAGACATCCGATTGTGCCGTTCCTTCCCCAGGTGTCTGAACAGGTTTCCTTCCCATATGGTCTTTTTGATGGAGGCGAACGCAATCCTCGCGTCACCGTTTTCGCGACCTCGCGGTCTGCGTGTTGCCCCTTTGGCGTCTATAATCCGCCGACCGTCCTTTCGCCTAATGCTTTTTCGAAGCCGATCTGGGCGATCGACAATGCGCCGGCGCCGACGATTCATTCTCATCCGCAACTTCCGCTTTAAACGCTCTCGCCAGTCTCCTCCGAAAAAGTTACTCTTTTCCCGGTTGTGGAGCACGATTGGGGAGGGACAATCGAAGCGACCAAAATGGGGGATACCTATTCCCCGCGCGAGGATGCGGCAAAAAATACCGCGTCCGCGAGTGGGGTTATGCAACGGCTCTGGAGGAAGAGATGTCGAATTCCTTGCTATCCCAGCTCCTTCACGACGACAACCATGGCGGTAGTTTTGGTGAACCGGAGTTGCAGGCCACCGAAAGCGGGCAGCCTCGCTTTCAAATTCCGCAGGATGAACCGCCGGCCGCCGGTCCAGGCCCTCTTGACCTCGAATGGTGGTTGCGTACGACGGCTTTCAAAGAGGTCGAGGTGGCTTATGACGTGAAGGAAAAAATCGTCTGGCAATTCATGAAATTTCGCCGGAGGCCAAGTGTCACCCTGGAACTGCTGAGCGAAATCAAGAAGATCCTGGCGATGATCGAACGGGCGTTCAACGAACCCAGGGCCGAGGCCGATCCGCCGGTCCGCTATGTCATCCTGGCCTCGAAGCTGCCCGGCGTTTTCAACATGGGGGGCGATCTGCCGCTGTTCGTCGAACTGATCCGCAACGGCGATCGCGAGGGGCTGCGTCACTATGCCCACGCCTGTGTCGACGTCCAGTACCGGCGCAAGACCAAGCTGGGGCTTCCCATCCAGACCATCTCGCTGGTCCAGGGCGATGCCCTGGGCGGCGGCTTCGAGGCGGCGCTGGCCGATGACCTGATCGTTGCCGAGGAAAGCGCCAAGTTCGCCCTGCCGGAAATCCTGTTCAACCTGTTTCCGGGGATGGGCGCCTACAGCTTCCTGCAGCGCCGGCTCAACGCCGTGGAAGCGGAACGTCTGATGCTGAGCGGCAAGATCTACTCGGCCGAGGAACTGTACGAACTCGGAGTCGTCGACGAACTGGCCGGTGACGGAAAGGGGATCGAGACGGTCTATCGGCTGATCGACGAGCGTGCCCGTTCCTACGCCACGCGGCGTGCCGTCTTCCGCTCGCGCGAGGTGATCAATCCGGTGACTCGCGAGGAGTTGGTTCAAATCACCGACCTGTGGGTGGAGGCCGCCCTGACGCTAGCTCCGGCCGACCTTCGCAAGATGGAACGGCTGGCGGCCGCTCAGGATCGGCGCCGGACCAGGGCCCGCGTCGCGGCGTAATGCGGGTGGCACGCAGAACCGGCGGCCAGCTGGGGCGGGAGAGGTGGTTTTGCCGTGCTCCAGCCTTAGAGTTGGCCGGAATTTTCGGCCCGCTCGGCGAGATAGGCGGCGATCGCCCGGCGGTAGCGCTCGATCTCGTCGTCGATCCTGGCGACATGGGCGGCGCCGGATCGCCGAAGATCGTCGGGGGTGATGCCGCTCAGTTGCTGGCAGTATTGGTGGATCATCCGGGCGCCGACGTTGGCCGAGCTGCTGCGCAGCGCGTGGCCGTTCTCGCGGAAGGCGCGGCTGTCTCCGCGAATTGCGGCTATCCGCATGGCGGTGGCCAGCCGTTCGGCGTCGGCCAGGAATTCGCGAACCAGGGCCGGCAGGAATTCCCCGCCCGGCCCCAGGCTTTCCAGGTCGTCGATGACCATGCGATCGATGGCCGGCGCGGCCTCGCCCTTGAAGCGCGGATGAGTGAAGATTTCGGTGACGGCGGCCGTCGGCGCTGGCGCCTGTTCGGTTTTCTCGGCCGGCCGGCCGTGAGCGGCGACCACCGCCTCGATTTCCGCCAGCAGCTTATTGGCGGCGACCGGCTTGGTCAGGTAACGGTCCATCCCCGCCTCTTCGCATGCCCGGCGGGTTTCGACGGTGGCGTCGGCGCTGAGCCCGATGATCGGCATGTAGGTGTCGCCCAGATGGGCCAGCCGGTAAAGCTTGACGACGTCCAGGCCGCTGGTTCCCGGCATGTTGACGTCGATGATGGCAAGATCGAAGGACGCTTCCTCCAGCGCGTCGAGCGCCTCGTCGCCGTCGACCACGAGAGTCGGCCGGTGGCCGGCGCGGGTCAGGATCTTCTCGGTGACCATGCGGTTCACCTGATTGTCCTCGGCGACCAGGATGGAGAGCGAACGGTTGACTGCGCGGGTGATGCCGATATCCCGTTCGGCCGCCTCCGTTCCCGAGCGCACGGCGATGAAGACGCCCGCCAAGTGCGTCGCGTTGGCCAGGGCCTGGGCGTCGAACGGGACGTCCAGCGAACATAGGAAGACGCCGTCGGCCGAGGGCCCCTGCAAGGGGTTCTTGATCTGTACGAAGGCGAAGGTGCAGGCCGGCCGGAAGGTCTCCAGGCTGTGGGCGACGTCGGCGGCCCGCCATCCGGCGTCGCGGGAATCGATAAGGACGATTGGGCTGGCGCTGCCCCGCATGGCGCCGGCGGCGGCGTTCTGGGCCTCGAACGGGCTTGAGACACCGATGACGTCCATGTGCAGCGCCGCGAGGCCATGGCGGATGGATTCGACCATCGAGGTGTCGCGCGACACCACCAGAACCGCCAGATCGGGCGCCGCCAGGGTTGACACCGTCGCGGTCTGACGGGCCAGGGGAACCTCCACCCAGAAGGTGCTGCCTTTGCCGAGTGCGGTCTGCACCCCGATGCGGCCGCCCAACAGTTCGGTCAGGTGCTTGGAGATGGCCAGCCCCAGGCCGACCCCCTCGTTGCGGCGGTTCAATCCATCGTCGGCCTGGGTGAAACTGTCGAAGATGATGTCGACCTGTTCGGCCGCGATGCCGATGCCGCTGTCGATCACCTCGAACCGCAGGCGGACGGCGTCGGACGTTTCCGGACCGGCCAGCCCGACCCTGAGCAGAACATGTCCGTGTTCGGTGAACTTGATGGCGTTGCCGATCAGGTTGGTCAGGATTTGCTGAAGGTGCGGCCAGTCTCCGGTGAGGGCGTAGGGCACCCGGGGCGAGATGTCGACGCCGAGCACCAGCCCTCGGCGGTCGGCCTGGACGCGCAGGATGGCCACCAGATCGATGATGGCGGCGTGCAGGTCGAAATCGTCGGCCACGACCGAGACCTTGTCGGCTTCGATCCGCGAGAAGTCTAGGATGCCCTCTATCAACGACAGCAGGGCCCGGCCCGAGGACTTGATGGTGCGCACCATCTCGCGCTGGTCGCGGTCCATGGCGGTGCTGGAAAGCAGGTCGCTCATGCCGATGACGGCGTTCAAGGGGGTGCGTAACTCGTGGCTCATCCGGGCCAGGAATCGGTTCTTGGCCTGATTGGCCTCTTCGGCCTGGGCCTTGGCTTCGGTCAGCTTCTTGATCAGCGTGGCCGAATAGGCGGGGATCGCCACCAGGGCTGCCAGCAGGCCGATCCCCATCGGCAGCTTATCCTGCCACCAGTCGGTGGTCATAAGGACGGCGGCGAAGCTGGCGGTTGCGCCAAGCGTGGCGACGACCAGATAGAGTAGGCCGTAGCGGAACCCGAAGCCCAGCGTCACCCACAGGTAAATGGGATAGAGCGGCGCCGTGTATTCGCCGCCCAGCCGAAGGACGGCCAACAGCGCCACGAAATCGGTGACCGCCGAGATCAGCCTTCGAACCGCGGATTGGCGTGGCTGCGCCACGATGAGGGCGACGTGGATGAACGAGAACGCCAGATAGATGAGAGCCGTCCACACCAGAAGGGTGCCGGCCGGGGCAGGCAGAGGCGCCTTCCAGGCGACCAGCCCGGAAAAATAGGCCAGCAGCACCGTCACGATGACGACGCGCACGATCGCCTGCTCATGCTCGCTGTCAGGCCGGTCTCTTAGCCGCTGGACGACTGCCGTGATGACTCGCCCGACTGCGCCGGTTCCGTGCATTTCCGCCCCCGGGGTCATCTCATCTCAGCCGCGGATCCGCGGTCGGTCGGGCGTACCGTAGTTCCCCGAATTGAAGCAACCAAACATTTCCAAAGTCAGTGGTGGAAAGCCGAATGATGAAGGGTTTGGGCCCAATATGCAATTATGACGATTGAAAGACGTCGTGTCGGCCCGGCTTGCGCCGCCCTTCGCGACGACGGATGATGGCGCTCCGGTCACGTCCGGCCTTGAAGGGATGAGGCGAAAATGACGCTCCAGGACCATCGCGTTCCCAGGATCATCTGTCACCGGGGGGCCAGCGGCTACGCCCCGGAAAACACCCTTGCCGCCATGCGCAAGGCCGCCGAACTGGGTGGCCGGTGGGTGGAGTTCGACGCCAAGCTGACCGGGGACAACCACGCCATCCTTTTCCACGACGACGATCTGGACCGCACCACCGACGGCCATGGCAAGGTGGCGGCAACCGATTGGGAGACGATCCGCCGACTGGATGCCGGAAGCTGGTTCGGCGGGGCCTTCCACGGCGAGCCGGTGCCGACGCTTTCGGAAACCATCGCCGAGTTGGCCCGCCTGGGGCTGGGAGCCAACGTCGAGATCAAGCCGTGTCCGGGGCGCGAGGAGGAAACCGGCCACATGGTGGCGGCCTTGCTGCGCGAGGAATGGCCGGACAGCCTGCCGGCGCCGCTGCTGTCCAGTTTCAGCGCGGTGTCGCTGGCGGCCGCCCGCCGGGTCGCGCCAGGCCTGCCGCGCGCCTTCCTGGTCTCCCGCATCCCCGCCGACTGGCGCGACCGGGTGCGGGACCTCGATTGTGGGGCGATCCATACCAGCCACCGGCACCTGACGGCCGACCTCGTCGCCGATCTCAAGGAGGCCGGCCTGGCGGTCCGGGTTTACACGGTGAACGACCGCGCCTTGGGCGGCGCATTGTTCGCCTGGGGAGTGGACGGCGTGTTCACCGATTTCGCCGACCGGCTGCTCGCCATGTAGCCGGCCACCACCTGGCGTCCCGCCTCGTCCATGTGCAGGCCGCATTTGGTGCGCCGCCAAAGCACGTCCTTGGGCGTACGCGCCCATTCCTCGGTCCCCAGGTAGTCGATCTCGCGGGCGGTAAGCGCGGCTCCAAAATCGGCCCCGAGGTCGGAGGCTTTCTTGGCGTCGCCGAGGACGCGATAGGTTCTCGTGCCGTGGCGTCGGGCGACAGCCGTCAGGAACGGACGATCGAGGCGCGGATAGGTTCGGGAGAGATCGTCGAGCAGGTGCGTGAAGCTGGCCCCGGGGATGTCGCCGCCGGGCAGTGGCGCCGACCACGTCCAGGCCGGACCCATAGCCGGGAAGAAGCGGCGGATCTTTTCCATCACGTTTTCGGCCAGCGAGCGGTAGGTGGTGATCTTGCCGCCGAACACCGAGAGCAGCGGGGCGCCGCCATCGGCGATGTCGAGTTCCAGCACGTACTCGCGCGTCACCGCTGAGGGATTGTCGGAGGCGTCGTCGTAAAGCGGGCGCACGCCGGCGTAAGACCACACGACGTCGGCGGGCGAGATCGGCTTGGTGAAGTAGCGGTTGACGGCGGTGCACAGGTAGTCGGCCTCGGCGGCATCCATCGCCACGTCGGCGGGATCGCCGGTGAACGGCACGTCGGTGGTGCCGATCAGCGAAAACTGGCCCTCGTAGGGCAGCACGAAGATGATACGCTTGTCGGCGTTCTGCAGGATGTAGGCCTGCTCGCCGTCATGCAGCCGGGGCACCACCAGATGACTGCCCTTGACCAGGCGCACCCGCGAGGCCGAGGGAATATGGGCGACATCGTCCAGAACGGTGCGCACCCAAGGCCCCGCCGTGTTGACGACAAGCCGGGCCCGCACGGTTTCCTCGTGGCCGTCCTCGCTGTCGTTCAAGGTGGCCTCCCACAGGCCGTCGACCCGCCGGGCCGCCGCTACCCGGGTGCGGGTGCGAATCCTCGCTCCCTTTTCCGCCGCCGCCATGGCGTTCAACACCACCAGGCGGGCATCGTCGGTCCAACAGTCGGAATAGACGAAACCCTTGCGGATGGTGTTCTTCAAGGGCTCGCCGGCCGGATGGCTGTGCAGGTCGATGCCTTCCGAATCGGGGAGTTGCTGGTTGCGCCCCAGGTAGTCGTAAATGAACAACCCGGTGCGGATCAGCCAGGCGGGCCGAGCCGTCATCTGGTGCGGCAGCACGAAACGCAGCGGCCAGATGATGTGCGGCGCCTTGGCCAGCAGCACCTCGCGTTCCAACAGCGCCTCACGGACCAGGCGGAACTCGCCGTACTCCAGATAGCGCAGGCCGCCGTGGATCAGCTTGCTGCTGGCCGACGAGGTGGCGCCGGCGAGGTCGCCCTGTTCGCAAAGCAGGACCGAAAGCCCGCGACCCGCGGCGTCGCAGGCGATGCCGGCGCCGTTGATGCCGCCGCCGATGACCAGAAGGTCGAATACCTGATTGTCTTGCATGATCGTGATTGCTCGATCGGAGGGCCCCAAAACGACGTACAGGTGGTTCTGGAATTTTCGTAATAGAAAATATATGATCGTTTTCGCAAATCTCCAACTCCCGTTTGCGAACGGCGCCGGCGCGCCGGAATCGGCGGGGGAAAGCCGGTCGATCAGGGCGGCGGCAACGAGGCGGGGCGGAACCGGAGCCATGAACTACGACGTAACGATCATCGGGGGCGGGGTCATCGGATGCGCCATCGCCCGCGAACTGGCGCGTTACCGCCTCGGCGTCATTCTGCTGGAGAAGGAATGCGAGGTCGGCTTCGGGACCAGCAAGTCGAACAGCGGCATCATCCACGCCGGCCACCACAGCGCGACCGACACCCTGAAGGGCCGCCTGGAGTGGGCCGGCAACCAGAAATGGGATTCGCTATGCGCCGCCCTGGGATTCGGATTCGAACGAATCGGCGAGCTGACGGTGGCCTTCACGCCCGAGGAGCGCGCCACCTTGGAGCGGCTGCTGACCAGCGGCCGGGCCAAGGGCGTCTCCGGCCTTGAAATATGGGAGCCGGCCCGGCTGCGCCGCGAGGAGCCGAACCTGTCGCACGACATCATCGCTGCGCTGCACGCGCCGACGGCCGGCGTGGTCAATCCTTACGAGGCCTGCTTCACCCTGATTGAAAGCGCGCGGGCCAACGGCGTTCATGTGGCCGTCGACTATCGGGTCGAGGTGCTGTCCAGAGGCGAGGACGGCTGGACGGTCAAGGGCACCGGTCCCGACGTTGCCAGCCGTTTCGTCGTCAACGCCGCCGGCATCTTCGCCGACAAGGTGGCCGCGATGGCCGGCGTCGGCACCTTCCGCATCCACCCGCGCAAGGGCGAGGAGTACCTGCTGGACAAGCGGCTGCGGGGATTCGTCAAGCGCATCATCTTCCCGCTGCCGACCGCCACCTCCAAGGGCATTCTGGTCATCCCCACCTTCGACGGCACGCTGATGGTCGGCCCTACCGCGCACGAGACCGAGGATCGCAGCGACATCACCACCACGCTTCCCGGCTCCGACGAGGTGTTCGAGAGCGTGCGCCGTGTAGTGCCGGGCATCAGCGAGCGCGACTGCATCGCCGAGTTCGCGGGCCTCCGGGCAGCCGCCGAGGGCGAGGATTTCATTATCGGGCCAACCGCCGCCAAGGGCTTCATCAACGTCGCCGGCATCCAGTCGCCGGGCCTGACCGCCGCACCCGCCATCGCCGAGATGGTGGCCGAGATCCTGGCCGACGAAGGGATGGACATGGTGGCCAGGGATGATTTCGTCCCGGCTGTGCCCCCGCACGTCCGTTTCGCCACCTTGCCGCTCGACGAACAGGTGCGCCTCGCCGGTGACGATCCGCGCTACGGGCGCATCGTCTGCCGCTGCGAACATATCAGCGAGCGCGAGACGGTCGACGCCATCCACCGTGGGGCACATACATTGGACGGCATCAAGTTCCGCACGCGGGCCGGCATGGGACGCTGCCAGGGTGGCTTCTGCTCGTGGCGGTGCATGGAACTCCTGGCCCGCGAGCGCGGCGTGCCGATCACCGAGATCACCAAGCGGGGTGGCGGTTCCTGGGTCATCCGCCGGCGCGAAGACGGAGAGAAACCATGATCACCGGCCAGGCGACGCAGCTCAAGGGGCGCTACGACGTGGTGGTGGCCGGTGGCGGCCCGGCCGGACTGGCGGCGGCCCTGGGGGCGCGCGAGCAGGGGGCGCAGCGCATCCTCGTCGTCGATCGCGAGCGCGAGGCCGGTGGCATCCTCTGGCAGTGCATCCACGCCGGCTTCGGACTCCATCACTTCAAGGAGGAGTTGACCGGCCCCGAGTACGCCCAGCGCTACCTGGAACAGGTGCTGGAAAAGGAAATCGACGTCCTGACCGACACCTTCGTCGCCGACATCGACCGCGACAGGCGGCTTAAGCTGATGACCGGGCGCGAGGGCATCCGCGTGATCGAGGCCAACGCGGTGGTGCTGGCCATGGGGGCGCGCGAACGCACGCGCGGCGCCGTGCGCATCCCGGGCACCCGGCCGGCCGGCGTGATGACGGCGGGCTTCGCCCAGAAGGTGGTGAATCTGCACGGCTACCTGCCGGGGCGCCGGGCGGTCATCCTGGGGTCCGGCGACATCGGCCTGATCATGGCCCGCCGCCTGACGCTGGAAGGCATCGAGGTGGCGGGCGTCTTCGAGATCATGCCGCACGCCAACGGCCTGAGCCGCAACATCGTGCAGTGCCTGCACGATTTCGATATTCCGCTTTACCTGTCGCACACGGTGGCCGAGATCCATGGCCGCGAGCGCGTCGAGAAAGTGACGGTGGCGCCGGTCGACGCCCAGATGCGGCCAATTCCCGGGAAGGCCTGGGATATCGATTGCGACACGCTGCTGCTTTCCATCGGCCTGATCCCCGAGAACGAGCTGTCGCGCCAGTTGGGCGTGCGCCTCGATCCGGTGACCAACGGCCCCATCGTCAGCAGCGGCATGGAAACCACCATGGACGGGGTGTTCGCCGGCGGCAACGTGGTGCACATCCACGACCTGGTCGATTTCGTCAGCCAGGAGTCGCTGCTGGCCGGCCGCAACGCCGGCCTTTACGTCACCGGCAACCGGCCGCCCACCGACAACATCCGCTTGTCGCCCGGCGAGAATGTCGCCTACTGCGTGCCCCACACCATTTCCAGCGAACGGCCGCATACCATCTATCTTCGGGTGCGCCGGCCGATGGAGAAATGCTCGATCCGCTTCGGCACGGTGCTGGAAAAGAAGCTCTCCTACGTTTTTCCGGCCGAGATGGTGACCTTGACCGTGCAGCCGAAGTTCCTTGAAAACTTCCACGGCGACGCCCTTTCCGTCGACGTGGTGGCGCGTTAGCCGATGGGGAAGCTTGGATGACAGATGACAGGATTTCCCATTATCTGTGTATCGGCTGCCCGCTCGGCTGCCGCCTGGAAGTCGAGGAGGACGCGCGCGACACCATCGTCGAGGTGCGCGGCTGGTCGTGCAAGAAGGGCGAGCGCTATGGCCGCCAGGAGCACACCGATCCCCGGCGCATGGTGACGACGACCGTCGGCATCGAAGGCGCCGCCCTGGCCCGCCTGCCGGTCAAGACCAGCCAGCCGGTTCCCAAGGGGCAGGTTACCGAAGTCTGCCGCTTGCTGCGCACGCTCAAGGTCTCGGCGCCCGTGCGCATGGGTGACGTCGTGCTGGCCGACATCGCCGGCAGCGGCGCCGACGTGGTGGCGACGCGCGATCTCTCCTAATTTCGGGTAAATTTCGGGGACAGTATATTTAATTGCTGCTGCGTCCCAACGACAGCTATGCCCTTGTCGGCAGCGCAATTAAATATACTGTCCCCGAAATTATAATGTGGGCGGGTCGGCCACGAACAGGGCCACCCCGTGGTCGTCCAGCAGCTTGCGGATCGGTGCCGGCGGAGTCTGGTCGGTGAACAGCGCGGTGATTTGCTCGATGTTGCCCATCCTGACCATGGCGTTGCGCCCGAACTTGGTATGGTCGGCGGCGAGATAGACACGCCTCGAATTCTCGACGATGGCCTTGGCGACGCGCACCTCGCGGTAGTCGAAATCGAGGAGGATTCCCTCGGAATCGATGCCGCTGATGCCGATGATGCCGAAATCCACCTTGAACTGGGTGATCAGGTCGATGGTCGCCTCGCCGATGATGCCTCGGTCGCGGCTGCGCACGGTGCCGCCGGCCACCACCACCTCGAACTCGGGGCTGGAGCACAGGATGGTGGCGACGTTGAGGTTGTTAGTGATGATGCGCAGGCCCCGGTGGCCGAGCAGCGCCTTGGCCACCTCCTCGGTGGTGGTGCCGATGTTGATGAACAGCGAGGCATGGTCGGGAATGTGCGAGACGAGCAGGCGGGCGATTCGCCGCTTTTCCTCCTGGCACAGCACTTGGCGGGTGGAATAGGCGACGTTTTCCACGCTGGACAGCACGCCGGCCCCGCCGTGGTGGCGCTGAACGAGCGCCATGTCGCTTAAGAGGTTGATGTCGCGCCGCACGGTTTGCGGGGTGACGCCGAAGCGCTGCGCCAGAGTATCGACGCTGACGTAGCCATGGCGCTGCACGAGTTCGACGATCTCGCTTTGCCGGGGAGTTGGTTTCGGCATGGGTCGATTTCTCTCTCAACTGCGGCGAAGGCAGGTTCGCTTTCGAACTGGGGCCGGCATCAACCCGGCGCTTATGTTTCTCTCTAATCGACTGGAAAGGCAAAGGAATAATATTCTTCGCCGCATACCGGCAACTTTCGATTTCGAAAATATCGACCTTGACTCCCAATCGGTAGGGCAACATCATCGGGTTCAAGGGAGCAAAAAACATAACGACAGGGGAGCTGGGAGCCGTGACGCGCCGCCCGTATCTGTTGGCTATCGACCAGGGAACGACCAGCACCCGCGCCATCCTCTTTGACTCTGAATGTTTGCCGCGGGCGGTTGCCCAGAAGGAACTGCCGCAGATCTTCCCCAATGACGGCTGGGTCGAGCACGATCCCGAGGCCATCTGGGCCGCCACCGTCGAGGTGTGCCGCCGGGCGATGGCCGAGGGGGGCGCCGCCGCCGCCGACATCGCCGCCATCGGCATCACCAACCAGCGCGAGACGACGGTGGTCTGGGAAAGGGCCAGCGGCCGGCCCATCCACAACGCCATCGTCTGGCAGGACCGCCGCACCGCGGGGATCTGCCGGCGGCTGGCCGCCGATGGCCATGCCGGGACGGTCAGCCGCAAGAGCGGGCTGGTCATCGACCCCTATTTCTCGGGTACCAAGATCGCCTGGCTGCTCGACAACGTCGAAGGCGCCCGCGCCGCCGCCGAGGCCGGCAAGCTGGCTTTCGGCACCATCGACAGCTTTCTTCTGTGGCGGCTGACCGGCGGGCGGGTCCACGCCACCGACGCCACCAACGCGTCGCGCACCATGGCCTTCAACATCCATACCCAGGAGTGGGACGACGAGCTGCTGGAGATCCTCAATATCCCCAGGGCCATCCTGCCCGAGGTGATGGACAACGTCGCCGATTTCGGGACCACCGAGGCCGGCCTGCTCGGCGGCGCCATCACGGTAGGCGGCATGGCCGGCGACCAGCAGGCGGCGACGGTAGGCCAAGCCTGTTTCGCGCCAGGCATGATCAAAAGCACCTACGGTACCGGCTGCTTTGCCTTGCTGAATACCGGCGACAAGGCGGTGACGTCGCACAACAAGCTGCTGACCACGGTGGCTTATCGCCTGGCGGGTAAAACCACCTACGCGGTGGAGGGCAGCATCTTCGTTGCTGGCGCCGCCATCCAGTGGCTGCGTGACGGCCTCAAGCTGATTGCCAGCGCGCCCGAATCCGAGGCTCTGGCCCGCGGCGTCGCCGATGCCGGCGGGGTTTACATGGTGCCGGCCTTTACCGGGCTGGGCGCCCCCTACTGGGACCCCGACGCCCGCGGCGCTTTTTTCGGCCTGACCCGGGATACCGGCATCGCCCAGGTGGTGCGCGCCGCGCTGGAGGCGGTCTGCTACCAGACCCTGGACCTCATGCGGGCCATGGAGGATGACGGCGCCGCCCGGCCGACGGCGCTGCGTGTCGACGGTGGCATGGTCGCCAACGATTGGCTGGTCCAGTACCTCGCCGACATCCTGGGCTTGCCGGTCGAACGCCCGACGGTGATCGAGACGACCGCGGCGGGCGCCGCCTTCCTGGCCGGCCTGCAGGCCGGGGTGTTCGCCTCGCTCGACGATATCGCCGCCCGATGGAAGCGCGATTGCCGCTGCGATCCGAAGATGAAGGCGGCGACGCGCGATCGCCTGTACGCCGGCTGGCAGGACGCGGTGCGCCGCGTGCGCTGTTCGGGGTTGCCGCCACAAAAGTGAAATCTTCCTGTCATCGGAGTATCATGGGAACCCGCTAAAAGCCCAATCGTCGTTCTTTTCGAAGCCGTTCCCGGAAGGAGGACAGTGCGTTTCGTTCAATGACGTTTCCCAAGCGTTTCTAAAGAGGGGCTCTGAGGGGGCCCCGGCCGGAAGGGTCGGCCACACGGCACGACCCAAGGTGAGACAGCAACGGAGGAGGCTTATGAACTTCAAACAATCCGCGATGTGCGCCGCCGCGGCGGCATTGGTCGTCGGCACCGCCAGTAGCGCGGGCGCCGTCACCGAGATCCAATGGTGGCACGCGCACGGCGGCGCGCTCGGCGAGCGCGTCAACGAGATTGCCGATAACTTCAACCGCTCGCAGAGCGACTACAAGGTGTCCGCCATCTACAAGGGCAGCTACCCCGAGACGATGACGGCCGGCGTCGCCGCCTTCCGGGCCGGCAAGGCTCCCCACATTCTGCAGGTGTACGAGGTCGGTACCGCGCTCATGATGGGGGCCAAGGGCGCCGTCGTGCCGATCTACCAGTTGATGGCGGACGCCAAGGTTCCCTTCGATCCCGAGGCCTATCTGCCGGCCGTGAAGGGCTACTACTCGACGACCGACGGTAAGATGCTGTCGATGCCCTTCGCCTCCTCGACGCCCGTCCTGTGGTTTAATAAGGATGCCTTCAAGAAGGCGGGACTCGATCCCAATGCACCACCCAAGACGTGGCCCGAGGTCGGCGAGGCCGGCAAGAAGCTGGTCGCCGCCGGCTACACCTGCGGCTTCAGCACGGCATGGATCACCTGGATTCACCTGGAAAACTTCAGCGCTTGGCATAACGTGCCGTTCGGCACCCAGGAAAATGGCTTCGCCGGCTTCAATGCCGAGTACACCTTCAACGGTCCGGCGCAGGTCAAGCACATCCAGCAGTTGGCCGACTGGCAGAAGGACAAGGTCTTCGTCTACGGCGGCCGCGACAACCTGGGCAATGCCAAGTTCGTCAGCGGCGAGTGCCCGATGTACACCGAATCCTCGGCCGGCTACGCCAGCTTCAAGGCGGGCGCCAAGTTCGAATTCGGCGTCAGCACGCTGCCCTATTGGCCCGACGTCCAGGGCGCCCCGCAGAACACCATCATCGGCGGCAACAGCCTGTGGGTGATGGCCGGCCACAAGCCGGCAGAGTACAAGGGGGTGGCCGAATTCATGCGCTTCCTGTCGCTGCCCATGGTGCAGGCCTACTGGCATGCCTATACCGGCTACGTGCCGATCACCACGGCGGCCTACGACATGATGAAATCGGTCAAGTTCTACAACGACTACCCGGGACGTGACATCCCGATCCTCGAACTGGGCGGCAAGGCGCCGACCGCCAATTCCAAGGGCTTGCGGTTCGGTTATCTGCCGCAGGCGCGCGACGCCATGTACGAGGAACTGGAGAACATCTTCACCGCCAAGAAGACGGCGAAGGAAGGTCTGGACAATGCGGTGAAGCGCGGCAACGAGCTTCTGCGCAAGTTCGAGAAAGAACAGAACTAGATCCAACAGGAGGGGCCGTCCGCCGCCATGGCGGGCGGCCCCCATCCGCTCTTAGGTTCCAGCGTGGAAAAACGCGTCACCTTCAATAACCGCGTCCTGCCCTATCTGCTGGTTGCCCCGCAGATCGCAGTGACGCTCGTCTTCTTCATCTGGCCGGCCTCGCAGGCGGTCTTCCAGTCGGTGCTGATCCAGGACGCCTTCGGGCTAAGCACCCGGTTTGCCTGGTTCGATAACTTCATTTATCTGTTCGACAATGCCGAGTACCTCCAATCGATGAAGGTGACGGCCGTCTTCAGTATCGCCGTCGCCCTGCTGGCCCTGGTCAGCGCACTCTTCCTGGCGGTGCAGGCCGATCGCGTGATCAAAGGGGCCACCACCTATAAGACCCTGCTCATCTGGCCTTATGCGGTGGCGCCGGCGGTGGCCGGCGTGTTGTTCCTTTTCCTTTTCAATCCGAACGTCGGCCTCCTGGTCTATGCCCTACGCGCCGTCGGCTACGGCTGGAATCACGCGCTCAACGGCGACCAGGCGATGGGCCTTGTCATTGTCGCCGCGGCATGGCGCCAGATCAGCTACAACTTCCTGTTCTTCCTGGCCGGCCTGCAAGCGATCCCCAAGTCTCTGATCGAGGCGGCGGCCATCGATGGGGCGGGCTCCGTACGACGATTCTGGACCATCGTCTTCCCGCTGCTGACGCCGACCTCCTTCTTCCTTCTGGTGATGAACATCGTCTACGCATTCTTCGAGACATTCGGCATTATCCATCAGGTGACCAAGGGGGGGCCGGCCGGGTCCACCAACATCCTGGTCTACAACGTCTTCCGCGACGGCTTCCTCGGCCTCGATCTTGGCGGCTCGGCCGCCCAGTCGGTGGTGCTGATGGTCATCGTCATTTCGCTGACCGTCATTCAGTTTCGCTACATCGAGCGCAGGGTGAATTACTGATGGTCGAGAACCGCCGCTGGCTGACCGTGCTCACCCACGCGATTCTGCTGATGGGCGTCCTCGTTCTGGCCTTTCCAATCTGGGTCGCCTTCGTCGCCTCGACCCATCAGTTGCAGACCCTGTTGCAGCCGCCGATGCCGCTGCTGCCGGGCGGCCATTTCTTCGAGAACTACTACAAGGCGCTGACCGAAGGAGCCCGCGCGGTGGGCGCCCCGGTCTGGCTGATGATGGCCAACAGCCTGGTCATGGCCTTGGGCATCACCTTCGGCAAGATCGTCATTTCCATGCTGGCGGCCTTCGCCATCGTCTATTTCCGCTTCCGCTTCCGCATCTTCTTCTTCTGGATGATTTTCATCACCCTGATGCTGCCCGTCGAGGTGCGCATCCTTCCCACCTACAAGGTGGTCTCCGACCTCGGCATGCTGGACAACTATTTCGGCCTGACCATCCCGCTGATTGCGTCGGCCACCGCCACCTTCCTGTTCCGCCAGTTCTTCATGACGGTGCCCGATGAGCTGTCGGAGGCGGCGCGCGTCGATGGCGCCGGGCCGATGCGCTTCTTCAAGGACATTCTGTTTCCGATGTCGCGCACCAACATCGCGGCGCTGTTCGTCATCCTGTTCATCTATGGCTGGAACCAGTACCTATGGCCGCTGCTGATCACCACGGATGAAAGCATGTACACCATGCTGATCGGCATCAACCGCATGCTGGCGGTGGGCGACGACCAGGCCGAATGGCACATCATCATGGCCACCACCATGCTGGCCATGCTGCCGCCGGTGGCGGTGGTGGTGCTGATGCAGAAGCTGTTCGTCCAGGGCATGACTGAAACCGAGAAATGACCCGGTCCGAGGAAATGAACCATGGCTGAAGTGACGCTACGCGGAGTCCGGAAGAACTACGGCGATGCCGAGGTCATCCACGGGGTCGACTGCACCATCGCCGATGGCGAACTGATCGTCATCGTCGGTCCCAGCGGCTGCGGCAAGTCGACGCTGCTGCGCATGATCGCCGGGCTGGAGCGGATTACTGATGGTGAAATTTCCATCGGCGGGCGGGTGGTCAATGACCTGGAGCCGGCCGAGCGCGACATCGCCATGGTGTTCCAGAACTACGCGCTTTACCCCCACATGACGGTCTACAACAACATGGCCTACGGGCTCAAAATCCGCGGCATGCCCAAGGCCGAGATCGAGCAGCGGGTGCAGAAGGCGGCCGACATTCTGGAACTGGGCGAACTTTTGAAGCGCAAGCCGCGTCAGCTTTCTGGCGGCCAGCGCCAGCGCGTCGCCATGGGCCGCGCCATCGTCCGCGAGCCGGCGGTGTTTTTATTCGACGAACCGCTTTCCAATCTCGATGCCAAGCTGCGCGTCCAGATGCGCCTCGAAATCAAGAAGCTGCAACAGCGGCTCAGCATCACCAGCGTCTATGTGACCCACGACCAGGTCGAGGCGATGACGCTGGGCGACCGCCTGATGGTGCTGGCCGACGGCATCGTCGAGCAGGTGGGCACGCCACTCGATCTTTATGATGCGCCGCAGACGGTGTTCGTCGCCGGCTTCATCGGTTCGCCCGCCATGAACTTCTTCGAGGGCCGCATCCGCGAGGACGCCAGCGGCATCGAGCTTTCCGGCGGCGACGTGCTGCCGCTGCCCGACCACGGCACCAAGGCGGCGGCCGGCAGGCCGGTGACGGTGGGCGTGCGCCCCGAACACTTCGAGATCGCCCCCGAGGGAGCCGGCGTCGTGCGGCCGACCGTCGAGGTCATCGAACAACTGGGGGCCGACACCATCATCCACGGCCAGTTCGGCCGTGACCGCGCGGCGCTGGCCGTGCGCGTCCAGGGCTTCCGCGAGGCCCGTCAGCAGACTGTCCTGTCGTTGCGGGTGGACCCGGCCCACATCCACGTTTTCGACAGGGAAACCGGCAAGCGCTTGAATACGCCGGATTGAGCCGGCCACCCGCCGGGACCTACCGATGCGATCACGACGGTGCTGATACTCTTCCGATGGGGACGGGGCGCCCTTTTTTGCAGGGGGCCCGTCGGGGGAAAATCTCTCCCGTGTTTCGCGCTGTCATAAATCAGCAACAAAATGTAACCATCCCGCGCGTTCGAAACATAATTCCGAGACAAATAGGGTGTATTTTGCCCGCGAAATACGAATGCGGGTATGCACTATTGACGGATCTTCCGCGGATGGTCGGGGAGGACAAGACTTTTCTTATGAGGATTTGCGGGCATGGTTTTGGACAAACTGAAGATTGGCTCCCGGCTTTGGTTGATCGTGGTGGGAACCGTCGTCGGAATTGCCGCCGCCGGCGGCTTCGCCCTTTACGAGATGAGGGGCAATCTCATCGAAGACCGCATGCTCAAGACGCGCGGCCTTGTCGAGAATGCCCACAGCCTGGTTGTCCACTATGCAAAGATGGCCGAGGCGGGGACGCTTTCGGTCGAGGAGGCGCAAGCACGGGCCAAGGATGCGGTCAAGGATCTGCGTTACGAGGGCAATGAATACTTCTGGATCAACGACATGCATCCGCGCGTCGTCATGCATCCATTCAAAGCGGATCTCATCGGCAAGGACATGACCAACACGACGGATGCTGTCGGCAAGCACCACTGGCAGGAATTCGTCAAGGTGGTCAAGGCGTCGGGCGAGGGCTTCGTGCCCTACGAGTTCCAGACGCCGGACGGCAAGACGATCCGATCCAAGATTTCGTACCTCAAGGGGTATGCCCCGTGGGGCTGGATCATCGGTACCGGCATCTACATCGACGACGTCGATGCCATTTTCATGAAGGTTCTGGCCGTTGTCGGCGGCGTCGCTCTGGTCATTCTCGTTTTGGTCGGCGGCGGCTCCTTCGTGATCAGCCGCGGCATCACCAAGCCACTCACCTACATCGCCACCAGCATGCGGCGCCTGGCCGAAGGCGACAAGTCGATCAAGGTTAAGTTCACCGACCAGAAGAACGAGATCGGTGACCTGTCTCGGGCCATGGACGTGTTCCTGGAAAAGACCATCGAGATGGACCGCATGCACGAGGCGCAGGCTGAAGCCGAGCGCAAGGCCGAACAGGAAAAACGCCAAGCCATGCTGACGCTGGCCGACACCTTCGAGGCCTCGGTCGGCAAGGTGGTCAAGCAGGTGTCCTCGGCGGCGACCGAGATGCAGTCCTCCTCGGAAGCGATGAGCGCCACCGCCGAGGAGGCCACCCGTCAGGCTTCCGCCGTGGCGGCGGCTTCGGAACAGGCCTCGGCCAATGTGCAGACAGTGGCTTCTGCGGCGGAAGAACTTTCCTCCTCGATCTCTGAAATCAGCCGGCAAGTGACGCAGGCCTCTCAGATCGCGTCGGCGGCGGTGAGCGAGGCCGAGCAGACCAACGTCAAGGTCCAGGGCCTGGCCCAGGCCGCCAACAAGATCGGCGAGGTGGTGGCCCTCATCACCGACATCGCCGAACAGACCAACCTGCTGGCCTTGAACGCCACCATCGAGGCGGCCCGGGCCGGGGACGCCGGCAAGGGCTTCGCGGTGGTGGCTTCCGAGGTCAAGAACTTGGCCAACCAGACGGCCAAGGCGACCGACGAGATCGGCGCCCAGATCGCCGGCATCCAGGCGGCGACCCAGGAAGCGGTCACGGCCATCGAGTCGATCACCCGCACCATCTCCAAGATCAATGAGGTCAATTCCGGCGTCGCCTCGGCGGTCGAGGAGCAGGGTGCGGCGACCCAGGAGATCGCCCGCAACGTCGAGCAGGCGGCGGCGGGCACCCAGGAGGTTTCCTCCAACATTGCCGGGGTCAGTCAGGCCGCCAGCGAGACCGGCACGGCGGCCGGCCAGATCCACTCGACGGCGGGGGAACTTTCGCAGCAATCGGAGATCCTGCGCACCGAGGTCGACAAGTTCCTGGCCGGCGTACGGGCGTAGCAACGAGGACTCAACCACACGAGCCGCCTCGCTTCCTGACCGGAAGCGGGGCGGCTTCTTGTTGATCCCGCTTCCGGCCTTGGTTGAAGGAGCCAAAACACGAAAATCCATCCATGGAATTAACGTGAAGGTAGAAGATCGGGGTCCATGCGAATCATGGATTGTAAAATATACTATATAAAACAATGCAATAAGACATTTTGTGCGTTTATTTCAACTTGACGCGGTTGAACAACAATTTGTTACAAAGTCTCGTCGAATCGAAATCATTCTGAAACACGGTGCCTGCTAGCCTGGAACCGCTCGTATTCCCGGACCGTCTTCGTCTGTACCGGGCTCGCGAACGGAAATAACTGCCAGCTTCCAGGAGAGACCTAATGATGAAATCTTTTTTCAAATTGTTCTCCCTTCTCACTCCGTTGGCTCTGGTTACTGGCCTGGCCTTTGCCGCCGGTCCCCATGAGGCGCCGATGACCGAATATGCCAAGGCCAAGGTTCCAGCTTGGTTGAACAATGCCGTCGTCGTCACCGCCGTCAAGGCACAGAATGCCAAGCATGCCTCGCTGACCCAGGCTGACATCGACAAGTTGGACAAGGATTGGCGTGCCCAGACCAAGGTCGCCGACAAGCCACTCATCAATGCCGTCCTCGGCAACGAGTTGTCGGCGTATCTGAAGAAGGTGAAGGCCGACAGCAAGGGTCTGATCACTGAAATTTTCGTCATGGATGACAAGGGCCTCAACGTCGGGCAGAGCGACGTGACTTCCGACTATTGGCAGGGCGACGAGGCCAAGTGGCAGAAGACCTTCAAGGTCGGGCCCGATGCCATTCACCTGGGTGACGTCGAGCAGGATGAATCGACTCAACGCTTCCAGAGCCAGTTGAGCCTTCCGGTCGTCGATCCGGAAACGAAGCAGGTGATCGGCGCCGTAACGATCGGCCTGGACGTCGAAAACCTCGACCAATAGGACGAGACGACCAACGACATTTCCCGGTTGGCGAGGGGGCCTTGAGGGTGCCCCCGCCGATCCCCCAAAAAGGAGGGAAGATCCATGAATGGCAAGCGACGGTTTCTCACCAAGGGGCGGTCGATCGGCTTTAAGGTGTCGTCCATGCTGGGGGTCGCCGTTCTCGTCGGCTTCGCCGTGACCGCCGGCATCCGGGCGGTTGATATGAAGGACCGCATTTTCAGTCAGTTCCAGAACGACGTGGGGAAGATCACACAACTTCTGGCAACCCAGGTTTCGGGTGGCTTGCAATGGAAAAAGACCGACGCCATCGAGCGGGCCTATGCCGATTTCGCGGCCGACACCTCAACCAATATGGCCAGCGTCACCACCTTCGATGCCGAAGGCAATATGGTCACCAACTTCACGTCACCCCAATTTCCCGCCTATGACCTGGGTGGCGCCCTGCAGATCCAGCCCGAAGCCTTGGCCAAAGGTGAAATCGTGATCAAGGACGCGGACCTTCATATCGTCGTGGTCGCGCCGGTCGTATCCGGGAAGAACAAGGATCGTGCGGGCAGCTTGGCCATCGCTTGGAGCACCGATCATCTGCAAAAGGCGATTGCCTCGGCCCTGTGGGCCGAGGTGCTGGTCGCGGGGACGGCGGTTGTCGTCCTGATCGGCGTCCTGATCGTCTTGTTGTCGCAGATCGTCAGCAAGCCGCTTTTGACCATGACACAGGCCATGGGCCGCCTTGCCGGCGGCGATCTGGAGGTCGAGGTGCCGGCGCGCGGGCGCCGTGACGAGATGGGCGAAATGGCGGCGGCCGTCCAGGTGTTCAAGGACAATGCCATCGAGAAGGTCAGGCTCGGGGCCGAAAACGAGGAGAACCAGCGCCGCGCCGAGAAGGAAAAGCGCCAAGCCATGGCGACGATGGCCGACGCCTTCGAAGCCTCGGTTGGTCATGTCGTCGGCCAGGTGTCGTCGGCGGCGACCGAGATGCGATCCTCTTCCGAAGCGATGAGCGCGACGGCAGAGGAGGCCACACGTCAGGCCTCGGCCGTGGCGGCGGCTTCCGAGCAGGCTTCGGCCAACGTCCAGACCGTTGCCTCGGCGGCCGAGGAACTGTCGGGCTCGATCTCCGAGATCAGCCGGCAGGTGACACAGGCTTCTCAGATCGCCGCCGCAGCGGTCAGCGAGGCCGAGCAGACCAACGTCAAGGTCCAGGGCCTGGCCCAGGCGGCCAACAAGATCGGCGAAGTGGTGGCGCTGATCACCGACATCGCCGAACAGACCAACCTGCTGGCGCTCAACGCCACCATCGAGGCGGCGCGGGCCGGGGATGCCGGCAAGGGCTTCGCGGTGGTGGCTTCCGAGGTCAAGAATCTGGCCAACCAGACGGCCAAGGCAACCGACGAGATCGGCGCCCAGATATCGAGTATCCAGGCGGCAACCCAGGAAGCGGTGGCGGCCATCGAGTCGATCACCCGCACCATCTCCAAGATCAACGAGGTCAACTCCGGCGTCGCTTCGGCGGTCGAGGAACAGGGCGCCGCCACTCAGGAGATCGCCCGGAACGTCGAGCAGGCGGCGGCGGGAACCCAGGAGGTGTCCGCCAACATCGGCGGCGTCAGTCAGGCGGCCAACGAAACCGGCGAGGCGGCTGAACAGATCCACCGGGCGGCCGGCGAGTTGTCGCAGCAGTCCGAAACGCTTCGCGCCGAGGTCGACAAGTTCCTGGCCGGCGTACGGGCGTAGCCGTCTTCCCACGACGGCCAACGAAGCACCACCCCGCCTTCCGAAGGGAAGACGGGGTGGTGCTTCGTTGGCCGGAAAGCCTTCGCCCCGGGAACGCCTCGTGCGTCGGAAGCGTCGTTTATCTTGGTCTGTAACGCCCGCGAGACAATTCGTTACAAAGAATCCCCTAATCGTAATCCTATCTTTACGAAATACAGGTATGAATGGATATCAATCGTCGGGAGCCATCGACGTTTCCCCCCCCGGCTTTCCGAACGGCGAATGCCACCCGCGATAACGGGTTGATAGGAATTTCCCAACGATCGCTGGCGGACGTCCATGAAAGGCGGCGGGTGAAAAAAAACAAGAAGCCGCAAACTTGTAAGAGGCAACAGATGATCCTGGATCGATTCAAGTTGGCGGCGCGCCTGCTTTTGATTGTTGCGGGCGCGGGCATAGGCATTTCGGCGGTTGGCGGTTTCTCGCTTTTCGAAATCCGCCAGAATCTGTTCGAGGACCGCAAGATCAAGACCCAACACGTGGTTCAGGTGGCCGAAAGCCTCCTTGGCTATTACCACGCGCTGGAAAAGGCGGGCGGGATGACCCGCGATGAGGCCCAGAAGGCCTCGCTTGCAGCCCTTGCCACGCTGCGTTACGACGAGCAGGAATACTTCTGGGTACAATCCCTCGACAACGTGATGCTCATGCATCCGTTCAAGCCCGAGATGGATGGAAAGCCGCTGGCGGGAATCACGGACCCGAATGGCATCAAGCTGTTCGACGAGATGGTTGCCGTCAGCAAAAGGACCGGTCACGGGTTTGTTGAATATGCATGGCCAAAGCCGGGCTTTGAAAAGCCCGTCCCGAAGGTTTCCTATGTCCAGGCGTTCGCGCCATGGCAGTGGATCGTCGGTTCGGGCATCTACGTCGACGATGTCGATGCCATCTTCATGCGTGTTCTGGCCATCGTCGGTACCGTTGCCGCCGTCATCCTGATAGCAGTGGTGGGGGCATCCTGGGCCATCGGGCGGGGCATCACCAAGCCACTTGCCTATATTACCGCCAGCATGCGGCGCCTGGCCGAGGGCGACAAGTCGATCGAGGTCAAGTTCACCGACCAGAAGAACGAGATCGGTGACTTGGCGCGGAGCATGGACGTGTTCCTGGCCAAGACCCTCGAGATGGACCGTATGCGCGAGGAGCAGTTGGAGGCTGAACGTCGGACCGAGAAGGAAAAGCGCCAGGCCATGCTGACGTTGGCCGACACCTTCGAGGCCTCTGTCGGCAAGGTGGTCAATCAGGTGTCCTCGGCGGCGACCGAGATGCACTCGTCCTCGGAAGCCATGGGGGCGACGGCCGAAGAGGCGACGCGGCAGGCTTCCGCCGTGGCGGCGGCCTCGGAACAGGCCTCGGCCAACGTACAGACGGTGGCGGCGGCGACCGAGGAACTGTCCTCCTCGATCGGCGAGATCAGCCGCCAGGTGACGCAAGCCTCGCAGATCGCCGCCGCGGCGGTGAGCGAGGCCGAACAGACCAACCTTAAGGTGCAAGGCCTGGCCCAGGCGGCCAACAAGATCGGCGAAGTGGTGGCGCTGATCACCGACATCGC
>JACZKS010000041.1 GCA_014859895.1 Rhodospirillales bacterium | reverse complement strand
GGCCGCAAGAGCGCCTGAGCTCCCCTGCCCTCCCTGTTTCCCTCTTCACCCCCGGGGGACTCGTCGTTGCCTTAGATGAACTGGTCATAAGCAGCGATCTCTTTGACCAGGGCCAATAGCTCCTGCATCTGCAGAGTGTCGAGATATTCCTCGACTGTTTTCGGCGGGTTCTTTAAGCGCAAACGAACCGTTTTTACAGCCCTGAGAAACACAGGTTGAGACAGGTGGAATTGGTGGCTCAGGAACTCATCGGGATGCTGCGCCTCCATACCCCATCGCTCCAGCGCTTCTGCCGGAAAGTCCTTGAGATTGGCTGTTACGATAAGGTCGGCGCGCCCCTTGATCGCTGCCGCCAGTACATGTCGGTCATTCGGATCAGGTAGCTCGAGAACGTCGACCAGATCTTCAAAATCAGTAACCAAAGCATCGCGGACATGAGCGTTCATCAGGTCACGCGTACGCTCCAGCCGCTCTCGGGTCAGATCATGACGATTGCGCAGCAGCGCACTGATCCATTCCTCATGAACCGCATTCGACCATTTGGCGCGATAGAGATCGGTTACCGCCAACTCAAGGAGCAGATCGCGGAGCGGTGCGGGATAAAGAACCGAGGCATCCAGAAATGCCGTGAAATTCGCCAAAGCTCAATATCCCATACCCAGTTCCTGGGCTTCGGCGGCAAGCTCGTCCAGCACCTTACGGCGCTCGGCATCGATCCCCTGTTTGTAATGCAGTACATCTTCGAAAAGAATGCGACGATGTGTTCCCACCATGCGGAACGGAATCCTTTTCTCTTCCAGAATCCGGATCAAAAAAGGGCGGGACACGTTCAGGAAATCCGCTGCCTGCTGGGTGGTCAGCTCGGCATTCTGAGGCACGATCGTAACGGCTCGGCCGGATGCCATATCCCCCAGGATCTCCACGAGAAGCTTCACTGCCCCCGCCGGCAACTCGATGGTTTCTTCCCGTCCTGCATCACGAACCCGCATGGTCAACGAACGTCCGGAACGGGCCATGGGCGCCAGCCGTCGACCAGAAGCGCGCGCAAGCTCCACTTCAACCTTTGACGGAGGATTGGACATCAACACTGCCGTGGACATCGGTATGCTCCTGCTGGTTCATGGCCAATATAGTGCGCGAACCTCATAAACGCAATATCCGAAACAACCGAAACAAACACTCCAACGTCTTTCAGCCGCGTGATCCACCGGCCGCAGGAGCGCCTGAGGCGGGCGGGGGCTACACCCGCCCCATTCGTCCCTCTCCGCCCATATTGGGGGGAGAGGGTGGCGCGAAGCGCCGAGTGAGGTGGGCGAAGCCGCAGCGCTCCCCACCTCACCCTACCCTCTCCCCCCCAAGGGGGTGGAGAGGGAAGTAGAGGACGACGACAAGTACCTCCTAGAGGTACCGCGGCAGGGCCTCGATGATGGCTTCCGTCACCCCCCGCGTGGTGGCGCGGCCCTTGAGGTCGGGGGGGTGGTTTCGGGGATCGAGGAGGGCGTCGGCGACCGCCTTTTCGATGGCCTCGCCCTTCGCCGTGTCGCCGATGTGGCGCAGCAGCAGGGCGGCCGAAAGGATCTGCGACACCGGGTTGGCCACCCCTTTGCCGGCGATGTCCGGCGCCGTGCCGTGCACCGGCTCGAACAGGTGGGCCCGCCTGCCGAAGGTGGCGCCGCCGCCGATGCCGACGCTGCCGGCCACCGCCGAGGCGAGGTCGGACATGATGTCGCCGTACTGGTTGGGCATCACCGCGACGTCGAAGCTGGTCGGCCTTTCGACCAGGCGGGCGCAGGCGGCGTCGATGTAGATCTCCTCGAACTCGATGTCGGGATACTCGGCGGCGATGCGCCGGGCGGTGCGCAGGAACAGGCCGTCGGTCTGCTTGAGCACATTGGCCTTGTGGGCCACGGCAACCTTCTGGCGGGCGTGCCGGCGGGCGAATTCGAAGGCGAAGCGGCAGACCCGGTCGGAGCCTTCGCGCGTGATCACCTTGAGCGCCACGGCGGCACCGTTCTGGGTGGTGTATTCGTTGGCGATGTAGATGTCCTCGCTGATCTCGCGCACGATCACCGCGTCCATCCCCGGCCCGGCCGCCGGCACCCCGGGAAAGGCCTTGGCGACCCTGACGGCGGCGAACCCGCCGGCCTCGCCGCGCAGCGCATTGGTGGCGCTGTTGTAGGTCCGCGGGCGCCGGCCGCTGCCCGGGTCGCGCCGCCATTGCGGCACGATGAGGGGGTCTTCCATGGCCACCGCGAAGGGGCCCTTGAAGCCAAGCCCGATGTCGACGAAGGCCAGCAGCGTCTCGTCGGGCATTGGCGTGCCGTGGGCCTTGCGGGCGTCGTCGCCGCCGGGCAGGCGGACCCACTCGATGGCGGCGCCGGCGGCCTCGACGACGGCCAGCGCGGCGTCGGTGATTTCGGGGCCGATGCCGTCGCCGGGGAAGAAGGCAACCTTGGTCATGATGGGTCCCTCCGCTCGTCCATCCTTCGGTCCTTCGACACGGGCCTGACGGCCCTGCTCAGGATGAGGAGACTTATAAAAAATACCTCATCCTGAGCCTGTCGAAGGATGGGCCTCAGGCGATGGCCGGTCCTTCGACACGCCGGCTTCGCCGGCTGCTCAGGATGAGGAGACTTCCTCACCCAGAGCCACCCGCCAGGACGGCGCCTTCCATCAGGCGGCGCGCGGTGCGCCAGACCACTGCCTCGCGGACCCGCCATTCCGTGGGGCCGGCCCGCTCGACGGCGGCGGCCACCGCGGTGACCCCCGATGGCTGGCCGACGCGGATCATCCCGGCGCCGGCCGGCCGC
>JACZKS010000040.1 GCA_014859895.1 Rhodospirillales bacterium | reverse complement strand
ATCCTGGGGGCCTTTCTCAACTTGGCCGCCGGCGACCCGCCATGCGGCCAAGTTGAGAAAGGCCCCCAGGATCGCCAGGAACCACACGATGAAAGCGAACACCACGTGGACCACCAGCCCCTTGCCGAAGAAGGCCGCCGGCCACGAGACCCAGGTTCCTACTCCCGGCGTGCGCGAGAGCGCCAGCAGCAGCGCGAAGACACCGGCCACCGCCAGGGACAGGATGGCCAGCGCACACCATCCCCGCAGTTCGCTCCGTGCCATCGGATCGGCCAGGGTGTCGCCGTAGGAGGTCAGCAAGGGGGACGCGTCCGCGCGCATGGGCACCTCAGACCGGAACATGGGGAAAGAGATGCACCGCCATCAAGTAGACGACGATGCCGGAAACGGCGACGAACATCCACACCGGCCAGGTCCAGCGGGCCAGTTTCCGGTGTTCCTCGAACCGCCCCCTCAGCGCGCGGGCCACCAGCATCGGCACCAAGGGCACAATCGCGATGGCCCCCAGCACGTGGATGGTGAGGATGGTGAAATAGATGGGGCGGATCACCCCTTCACCTCCGAATTTAGCGAAACCGGAGTTGGCCTTGTAAAGGACGTAGACGACCAGGAAGGCCGCCGAGCAGACGAGCGCCGCCAACATGGCCAGGCGATGACGACGGACATCGCCCCGCCGAATCATCACGTAGCCGACCATAAGGCAGACGGCGGTGGCCAAGTTGGTCAGCGCGATCACGTGGGGCAGGTCGTTGACGGCCAGCATGATTTTTGGGGCTCCTGGAACCGGCCGTCAGGACATCTTGTAGATGATGCTGACGTACATGAAGACGGCGACGGCCACGAGCACCGCGGCAATGACCCACTTGTTCATATCGGCGCCCCCTCCCCGAGGCTGACGGACCCATGGCCACACCGTGCTGAGTCGCGACGGCGGCCGTTCGGGCTGCACGCATATTTCCGCCCGTTCCCCGGAAAAGCAAGGCGCGGCTGCACAACGGGCCGGGCCCGATCAACGTGCGATTGATGGGCCCGGCGGCAGTTTTCGCGGAGTACGGGAAAAACCGGAAAACAGGACAAATTTGACATTATTCTGATTTGCATTCGCATGACCAGTCCCTAATATAAGGATGGTTTTGGGCGGCCGCCGCCCCTAAGTGCGGGATGTGTTTCTGGGCCAACGCGGGACGGCCGTTCGGACCGTTCGTTCAACTCGGATGAGGATGATGTTCAGGAATTTTCCTTCCGTCTCTGCGCTTGCCACGGTCGCACTCATGGCCGCCTGCGGAACCGCCTTCGCCGATCAGCCCTACCCCTGGCAGATCGACCTTCAGCCGGCGGCCTCCGCAGTGGCCGAGCAGGTGCGCGAGTTCAACTATCTGATCTCCGTCATCATCGTCGCCATTTCCGTGTTCGTCCTCGTGCTCATGGCCTATATCGCGTGGCGCTTCAACGCCAAGCGCAATCCGGTCCCTTCGAAGCGGGCCCACAACACGGTGCTGGAAGTGCTTTGGACCGCCCTTCCCGTCCTCATCCTGGTCGTCATCGCGGTCCCCTCGCTTAAGCTTCTCTATGTCATGGACCGCAATCCCGCCGCCGAGATGACCATCAAGGCGGTCGGCCACCAGTGGTATTGGTCCTACGAATATCCCGACCACGACGATTTCACCTTCGACAGCATCATGGTGCCCGACGATCAGTTGCAGCCCGGCCAGCCGCGCCTGCTGGCCGTGGATAACGAGGTGGTACTGCCGATCGAGACCGACGTGCGCATCCTGGTGACGTCGGACGACGTCATCCACTCGTGGGCGGTGCCCTCCTTCGGCATCAAGACCGACGCCGTGCCCGGCCGCGTCAACGAAACCTGGGTGCGCATCCGGCGCGAAGGCACCTACTACGGACAGTGCTCGGAACTGTGCGGGGTCAACCACGGTTACATGCCGATCGCCGTCCGGGCGGTGTCCCGGCAGGCCTTCGACGAATGGACCGCCGCCGCCAAGGAAAAATTCGCGCGGGCGGACGGCGGCGGCACGCGGGTCGCCGGCAGGACGGCAACGACGACCGCCCGCTAGGCAGGGATGGAACGAGAGAAACCAAGGAAAATCGCCATGGCTTACGCAGCTTCCCCTTCGGCACACGCGGATCACGGCCATCATCATCCGACGGGATGGCGACGCTGGGTCTATTCGACCAACCACAAGGACATCGGCACGATGTACATCGTGCTCAGCATCGTCTCGGCGCTGATCGGCGGCGGCATGTCGTGGATAATCCGCCTGGAACTGGCCGAGCCCGGCATCCAGTTCATCCAGGACCCGCAGTTGTATAACGTGATGGTCACGGCTCACGGCCTGATCATGGTCTTCTTCGTCGTCATGCCGGGCCTCATCGGCGGCTTCGGCAACTGGTTCGTGCCGCTGATGATCGGGGCGCCGGACATGGCCTTCCCGCGCATGAACAACATCAGCTTCTGGCTGCTGGCCGCGGCGCTCTGCCTGCTGGTCACCGCCGGCCTTACCGGCACCGGGCCGGGGACCGGCTGGACGTTCTACCCGCCGCTCAGCAACAGCACCTTCCATTCCGGCCCAGCCGTCGACTTCGGAATCCTAAGCCTGCATCTGGCCGGCGCCTCCTCCATCCTTGGCGCCATCAACTTCATCACCACCATCCTCAACATGCGGGCGCCGGGCATGACGATGCACCGCATGCCGCTGTTCGTATGGTCGATGCTGGTGACCGCCTTTCTGCTGCTGCTGGCGGTACCGGTGCTGGCCGGCGCGCTGACCATGCTGCTGACCGACCGCAATTTCGGCACCACCTTCTTCGCCCCGGAAGGCGGCGGCGACCCGGTGCTTTGGCAGCACCTGTTCTGGTTCTTCGGCCACCCCGAAGTCTACATCATGATCATCCCGGCCTTCGGCATCATCAGCCAGGTGGTATCCACCTTCTCGAAGAAGCCGGTGTTCGGCTACCTCGGCATGGCTTACGCCATGGTCGCCATCGGCTTCATCGGCTTCGTGGTGTGGGCGCACCACATGTACACGGTCGGCCTCGACGTCAACACACGGGCCTACTTCGTGCTGGCCACCATGATCATCGCGGTGCCCACCGGCATCAAGATCTTCAGTTGGCTGGCCACCATGTGGGGCGGCTCCATCGAGTTCAAGACGCCGATGCTGTTCGCCACCGGCTTCATCGCGCTGTTCGTGGTGGGCGGCGTCACCGGCGTCGTGCTGGCCAACGCCGGCCTCGACGTCCAGTTGCAGGACACCTACTACGTGATCGCCCATTTCCACTACGTGCTGTCGGTCGCCGCCGTCTTCGCGCTGACCACCGGCTTCTACTACTGGATCGGCAAGATGTCGGGCCGCCAGTATCCCGAGACGCTGGGCAAGATTCATTTCTGGCTCACCTTCGTCGGCGTCAACGTGCTGTTCTTCCCGCAGCACTTCCTGGGCGTCGCCGGCATGCCGCGGCGCATCCCCGACTATCCCGACGCCTTTGCCGGCTGGAACATGATAAGCAGCATCGGCGCCCTGATCACCGCGTTGGGAACCCTGCTGTTCCTCTTTATCGTCTGGCGCACGATGGCCGCCGGAAAGGCGGCGGAGCCCAACCCGTGGGGTGTCGGCGCGACGACATTGGAATGGTCGGTTCCCTCGCCGGCGCCGTTCCACACCCACGAGGAGCTTCCCCGCGTAAGCGCCCAGCCCGCCGAGTAGGGAGGCCTGGGCCATCGACCGGAGAGATGCCGCCATGGACGCAAGCGACCGCCAGACCCGAGCCCGACGAGGCCGCCGCATCACGGCCCTGGCGCTGGTCGGCGTCGTCGTCGGCATGGCCGGGCTGGCCTTCGCCTCGGTGCCGCTTTATCGCCTGTTCTGCCAGGTGACCGGCTACGGCGGGACGCCTCGGGTGGCGTTGGATGGCCAAGCCGGGGGTGCCGACGCGGCCGGCCGCTCGATCACCGTGCGCTTCGACGCCAACGTCAACCCGGCGCTACCCTGGCGCTTCAAGCCCGAGCAGAACCGCATCCAGGTTCCCCTGGGCGAGAGCGCGCTCGCCGTCTATCGGGCGGAGAACCTTTCGGATACGCCGATCACCGGCACCGCCACCTTCAACGTGACGCCCAACAAGGCCGCTCCCTATTTCGTCAAGGTGCAGTGCTTCTGCTTCGACGAGCAGCGCCTCGAGGCCCACGGCGGCGCCGACATGCCGGTATCCTTCTATGTCGACCCCGCCATCGCCGAGGACCCTGATACCAAGGACGTCTCGACGATCACGCTTTCCTACACTTTCTTCCGCGCCGCCGCGGACCCTTCGCGAAGCGCCGCCAATCTTTCCCGGCCGGCCGTAACGACGACCGCCGGCACTCCCAACGGCTGAACTCAGGCAGGCAAAGTTCGAAAAGGCAATCGTCATGGAGACCACCCAGATCAAGAAACACCCCTGGCACATGGTCGAGCCCAGTCCCTGGCCGTTCACCGGCACCGTGGCCGGGCTGCTGCTGGCGACCGGCGGCGTGTGGTTCATGCACGACGGGGCGCCTTGGGTGCTGCTGGCGGGCTTAGCCGTGTTGTTGGTCACCTTCTTCGGGTGGTGGCGCGACGTGGTGCGCGAGGCCGAGCGCGACCACGCCCACACGCCGCCGGTCCAGCACGGCCTGCGCATGGGCATGGTGCTGTTCATCGCCTCCGAGGTGATGTTCTTCTTTGCTTTCTTCTGGGCCTATTTCAACGCCAGCATCCCGGCCCTCAGCTTCGCCGCTTCGCCGACCTGGCCACCCGAAGGCGTGGTCCCCCTGGAAACCTGGGAGCTGCCCTTCCTCAACACGCTGATCCTGTTGACCTCGGGGGCCACCGTCACCTATGCCCACCACGCCATCCTGGCCGGAGAGCGAACCAGGGCCTTTTACGGCACGCTTTTGACCACCATCCTGGGCTTCCTTTTTCTCGGTTTGCAGGCCTTCGAATACGGCCACGCCGCCTTCAGCATCGAAGACGGCATCTATTCTTCCACCTTCTACCTGGCCACCGGCTTCCACGGCTTCCACGTGTTCGTCGGCGCCTGCTTCCTAGCCGTCTGCGCGCTGCGCATCCGCTCGGGCCATTTCACGCCCAACCAGCACGTCGGTTTCGAGGCTGCCGCCTGGTACTGGCACTTCGTCGACGTCGTCTGGCTGTTCCTGTTCACAGCCGTCTACTGGTGGGGAAGCTACGGCTTCAAGGGATAGGCCGCTGTGGCCGAAACGCCGTCGCTTTTCGGCCTTCTCCTGCGCGGGCTGCGCGGCCGCTGCCCCCGCTGCGGCGTCGGCCGGCTGTTCGCTGGCTTCCTCGACGTGGCCGGCGAATGTCCGGCCTGCCGGCTTAACCTCGCCGAGCACGATGCCGGCGACGGTCCGGCGGTCGCCGCCACCTTCATCCTTGGCGCCGGCATCGTCGGCCCGGCCGCCCTTGTCGAACTCACCCTGGCGCCGCCACTGTGGGTCCACGCCGTGCTGTGGGGGCCCCTGGTGATCGGCGGCACCCTGGTTCTGCTGCGCCCCCTCAAGGGCATGACTGTGGCGCTCCAATACCGCTATCGCGGGCTCGATGAGCCGGCCCGTCCGGGCGGTCTTTAGAACCTTCGCCGCGCCGCCGTTTTTTCTCCTCCCGGTTGATCCCCGACGAACGCCAATCTGCTAATGATAAGCGTTCTAATTATCCGCAATATTTTTGCGGTTATTTCTCTTGAATATCTCAAAAGACTAATGTAAAGATCGGGTGTGGCTTGAGTTTTGGGTTCGGGCTGCCGACGCGAAGCATAAAAAAATCAATAACTTCCGCGTTCCGCTCGACACCTGGGAACCGATCCAAGAAAAAGAAGCAACAGGAGAAAAACCCATGTCCGAACTTCTCCCCGCCGCGCCCGAATCCGCCAACACGGTGGATGCGCGTGGCAGCGCCTGCCCCGGCCCTCTTCTTGAAGCGAAGAAGGCGATCGCCACGGTCAAAATGGGCGATGTCCTCGAGATCCTGTCCAATGACCCCGGCACCAAGGACGACATTCCGAAATGGGCCGGCAAGGTCGGTCACAAGTACGTCGGCCATATGATCGCCGACGGATACGATCGGATCTTCGTCCAACGCGGAAAGTAGAAGGACTGCGCCATGGCCGGCCAGGGAACCAAACCAAAAATCCTGATCCTGGCCACCGAAGACTGCGCCTATCCGGGCGCCAATTCGGTTGGTCAAGCGCATCTGGCCTATGCCGACAACGTTTACGTTCTGAGGACCCGGGAACCGGCGATGTTCCCCGAAAAGTTCTATCTGGACTGTTTCGCCAAGGGCATCGCCGGCATCATCATCATGTCCTGCGGGGTGGAATGCCCCTATGAGGGGGCGTATCCCGCCCTCTCGAAGCGGATCGATAGGGTCTACGTCAGTATGAAGGAACGCGGGCTCGATCCGCGCCGGCTGCGGCTGACTGCTATCTGCACGGTGTGCAACCGGGCCTTCATCAACGAAGTCAAAAAGATGAACGACGTGGTCTCCGAGCTCGGCATGCCGGGCGAAGAGAAGATGGCGACGGCGGCCGCCTGACCGGCGATCCGCACCCAGAGAAGAGGATTCCGATGACCCCCGCGGAGAGTGCTGAGTTCGACACCCTGGTGCTCGGCGCCGGCATCGCCGGTCTGCAAACGGCGCTGGATCTGGCCGACCAGGGCTTCAAGGTCGCCGTCGTCGAGCGCGACCCCTCCATCGGCGGCAAGATGATCCGGCTGTCCAAAGTATTCCCCACGCTGGATTGCGCGAGCTGCATCACGACGCCAAAGATGGCCGCTGCCGCCCATCACGACAACATCACGCTGTTCACGTTGTGCGAGCTCGACAAGCTGGTACGCGATGAAGGCGGCCTCGTCGCCACCATCAACCAGAAGCCGCGCTACGTCGACATCGACCTCTGCACCGGTTGCCGGGAATGCGAATACGCCTGCCCGACCTTCGTGCCCGATCACGAGCAGGGCGGCTTCACGTCGCGCAAGGCCATTTACGTGCCGTTCTCCAACGCGGTGCCGCAAAAGGCGGTGATGGACCCGGAAAACTGCTGGATCTGCGGCAAGGAAGGCGGCCAATGCTTCAAGGTCTGCCCGACCGGCGCCATCAATTACTTCGACAAGCCCAGCCAGTTCACCATCCGGGCGCGCACCGCGGTGCTGGCCACTGGGTACGAGTTGATCCCTGATTACACGGAAAAGGCCTTCGGCCCTGCCGGCAGGCAGCCCAACCTGATCACGTCGTTGCAGATGGAGCGCCTGCTCGCCCCGCACGGCCCCTACATGCGGGTGCTGCGGCCGTCGGACGGCAAGGAGCCCGATTCCATCGCCTTCATCCAGTGCGCCGGCTCGCGCGACCTCACCTTGGGCGTGCCCTACTGCTCCAGGGTCTGCTGCATGTATTCGATCAAGCAGGCCATGCTGCTGTCTGGCGCCCTGCCGATGGCCGACATCACCATCTACTACATGGACATCCGCGCCTTCGGGAAGAACTACGAGCAGTTCTACCAGAACGCCAAGGCCATGGGCGTCGAGTTCGTCAAGGCCAAGCCGACGGTCGCCGGCGCCGGCGAGAACGGCGGCGTCGTCGTGCGCTACGAGGACCAGGAAGGCGGCGGCGGTGGACGCGACCGCGAGTATGATCTCGTGGTTCAGGCGCTGGCCATCGTGCCGGCCTGGAACCCCACCGGGATTTGCGACGTCGGTGTCGCCGAAGACGGCTTCATCCAGTCGATCCATCCCAAGTTCGCGCCGACGCTGACCAAGATGGAAGGCGTGTTTACCGCCGGCGTGGCCATCGGCCCCAAGGACATCGTCGATACCATCATCGAAGCCGGCGCGGCGGCCATGGAGGTTTCCAACTACCTCACCGAGACCGCCAAGCCCGCAACCGTGGATGCCTGAGCCCCAGCGCGCCAGAGAGCAGGAACCAACAAGATGACGGCCGAGGACAGCAAGAAGAAACCCGCCGGTGACGAGAAGGTGGCGGTCTACATCTGCCATTGCGGCGGCAACATCTCGGACCATGTCGACGTCGAGGCGCTGGAACGGATGGCGGCCGAGATGCCGGGTGTCACGGTGTCGCGGCGCAACCACTTCATGTGTTCCGACCCCGGCCAGAACATGATCATCGAGGATCTCAAGGCCGGCAAGGCCGACCGCATCGTCGTCGCCTCCTGTTCGCCGGCCCTCCACGAGACCACTTTCCGGCGGGCAGCCCAGCGGGCCGGCGTCAACCCTTACCTCTACGAGCACGCCAACATCCGCGAGCAGGTCAGCTGGGTGCACCACGGCGACGGCGCCACCGCCAAGGCCGCTGCCCTGGTCGGCGCCGCGGTCGCCAAGGCGCGCGCCCTGCAACCGCTGGAGCCGATCCGGGTTGAGGCGATCCGTCACGCCACTGTCATCGGCGGCGGCATCGCCGGCCTCAAGGCGGCGCGCGATCTGGCCATTCGCGGCGTCAAGGTGGCGCTCGTCGAGAAGACTCCCTTCCTCGGCGGCAACTTCGCCAAGCTCGACCGCGTCTACCCGACCCAGGAAAAGGCGGGCGATCTGCTCACTGGCCTGGCCGCCGCGGTGCTGGCCCATCCGTCGATCACGGTGCTGACCTGCGCCGAGATGATCGCCTCGGAAGGCTACGTCGGCGACTTCAAACTCAAGGTGAAGCGTCAGCCGCCGCAAGACGCCGAGGATCTCGACAAGCTGATCCAGCTTAAGCAGGCGGGCACCGCCAAGGGTACTTTCGTGCCGTTCGTCGGCATCCTGCCCTTCGACGTGCCAGTGGGCGAGGAGACCGTGGATCTGGCGACCGGCGCGGTGGTCCTGGCCACCGGCTTTAAGCACTACACGCCGCCCAAGGGGATGTACGGCTACGGCGACAACCCGGAAGTGATCACGCTGCCCGACCTCATCAAACTGATGGCCGAGGACACGGCCGGCGGCGGCACACTTCAGGTCAACGGCCGGCCGATCAAGACGATGGCGATGATCCGCTGTGTCGGCAGCCGCCAGATTCCCGGCATCCACGAGCCGGACGAGAAGGGCAATCTCAACGAATACTGCTCGCGGGTATGTTGCACGGCGACGCTGCAGGCCGACCGCGAACTGCGCGAAAAATATCCCGAAACCGTGATCTACGATTTCTATCGCGACATTCGGGCTTATGGCAGGGGGCATGAAGAATACTATGTGGGGGCATCAAGAGATGGGGTGTTGTTCGTTCGCTTCGAGGCCGATGCCGCGCCGGCCGTCGCGCGCGCGCCGGAGGGGTCGGAAAGTCCGCTTTCCATTACCGCCAAGGACACGCTGCTGTCCGGCCAGGACCTTGAAATCCCAGTCGACCTGGTGGTCCTGGCAGTCGGTATGGTCCCGTCAGACGTTTCTTCCATCGTCGACATCATGAAGCTGCCGGTCGGCGCCGACCGCTTCCTCTTGGAGGTTCATCCCAAGTTGAGGCCGGTCGAACTGGCGACCACCGGCATTCTGCTGGCCGGCACCTGCCAGGCGCCGATGGATTCCACCGAGGCCGCCCAAGGGGCGACCGCCGCTTCGGTCAAGGCCGCGACCATCCTGTCCCGCGGCTTCGTCGAACTCGACCCCTACGTCGCCGCGGTCAACGCCGATCTGTGCACCGGCACCGGGGCCTGCGTCGAGACCTGCCCGCATTCCGGCTGCATCACGCTCGTTGACGCGGCGGGCGGCAAGGGCCGCATGGCCAAGGTCAACCCGGCGCTGTGCACCGGCTGCGGCATGTGCGTGGCCGTCTGCCCCAACATCGCCATCGAGGTCAACGGCTGGACGCTTCGCCAATACGAGGCGATGGTCGACGCCATCGTCGGCGAACCCATTGTTGCGGAGGCCGAGTGATGTCCCAGCCATTCACCCTGACACCTGAGCAGATCCATGAGCTGGACGGCATCCGCAAGGAACGGCGCGTCCGCATCAAGGACGCCTTCGCCGCCAATCGCCAGCGCATGACCCGCATCAAGAAGGTGCGCCAGACGCTGGCCGCCTCGGCAGAACCGATGACGGTGCCCGAATTGGTCGCCGCGACCGGCCTAGCAGCGCCCGACGTGCTGTGGTGCGTCATGGCCATGAAGAAGTACGGCGTCATTGGTGAGCGCAGCAGCGACGACGGATACTACCGGTACGGATTGGAAGAAGCGGCGGCCGACGTCCCCGAAGACGACGACTGAGCCCCGTTCACAAAAAGGCATGACCATGTCGGAAGCCAAGAAGGAAAAAATCCTCTACATCGCCACCTACGCTGGCGAGCACCCGGAGAAGGCGACGCTGCCCTTCGTGCTAGCCAACGGCGCGCTGGCCATGGAAGTGGAAGCCGTCATCGCGCTGCAGAGTACCGCCGTCTATCTCGCCAAGAAGGGCTACCTCGACAACGTCTTCGCGGCCGGCCTGCCGGCGCTCAAGGACTTGGTGAAGAGCTTCCTTGATCAGGGTGGCAGGCTGCTGGTCTGTGTGCCTTGCATCCGCGAACGCAAGATCGAGGAAGCCGACCTGATTCCGGGCGCCAAGCCGGTTTCCGCGGCGGCCCTGACCCAGGAAATCCTCGAGGCCAACGCGACCCTCGTTTACTAGGAGCCATCGATGCCCGACACGCCTTTCTACGAGGTCAATGAGGCGATCGTCCTTTCGGGGGGCGTAGACCTTAACACCTGCATGCAGTGCGGCATGTGCGCCGCCGTCTGCCCGTGGCGGGAAGTCGACGGCGAGTTCATCGTGCGCCGCATGATCCGCCTGGGCCAGATGGGCCTGGAAGGCAACGAGGTCGAGGATATCCTTTACGGCTGCACGACCTGCAACAAGTGCGTCATCAACTGCCCGCGCGGCGTCGACATCATCGGCATCATGCGGGCCATCCGCACGATGACGGCCGAGATGGGCGGCACGCCGGATACGCTGCGCGCCGTCATCGGCAGTTGCGATTCAAACGGCAATCCGTGGGGCGAGAAGCGTGAGAAGCGCACCGACTGGATGAAGGGCCTCGACGTCCCGGCCTACACCGCGGAAACCGAATACCTGCTCTCCGTTTGCTGCACCTCCTGCTATGACTCGCGTAGCCGCAACATCGCCCGCTCCCTGGTCAAGCTGTTGACGACGGCCGGCGTGTCGTTCGGCGTCATCGGTGTCGAGGAGAACTGCTGCGGAGAAAGCCTGCGCAAGACCGGCGACGAAAGCGGCTTCATGAAGCTGGCCGAGGCCAATATCGGGCTGTTCAACGGCCGTGGCGTCAAGAAGATCATCGTCACCTCACCGCACTGCTATCACACCTACACTCGCGAATACCCCGAGATCGGCGGCGAGTGGGAAGTCATCCACCACAGCCAGTTGCTGGCCCAGCTCGTGGCCGACGGCAAGCTGAAGGTGCCGGCCGCGCTGGCCAAGAAGGTTGCCTACCACGATCCCTGCTACCTGGGCCGCCATTCGGAGATCTTCGACGAGCCACGCGCCGTGCTCGCGGCGGCCGGTGTCGAGACCGTCGAGATGCCGCGCGAGAAGCGCTTCTCGCTCTGTTGTGGCGGCGGCGGCGGCCGGGTGTGGATGGAAACGCCGGCCGAGAAACGCTTCAGCGTGCTCAGGGTCAACGAGGCGGTCAACGCCGGAGCCGAGATCCTGGCGACCGCCTGTCCCTATTGCGTCTCGCTGCTGGAAGACAGCCGCAAGACCGAGAACCTCGAAGACAAGCTCGAGGTGCTCGACCTCTCGGAGGTTCTATTGCGTTCGATGGAAGGGGAGACCGTCCGATGACCGAGGAAACGACCCCCGTTGCGACCGCGCAACGCCGCACCCGGGCCCTTTACAACGCGGCCCATTCCAAGCGGCGCCCCGCCTACGTCAAGCGCACGCCGCCCTGTCAGGCGGGGTGCCCGTCGGGTCACGACGTGCGCGGCTGGCTGGCCATCGTGCGCGGCCAGGAACTCCCGCTTCACGGCATGAGTTGGCAGGAAGCCGCCTTCCGGCGCATGACCGAGGCCAACCCCTTCCCGGCCATCATGGGCCGCGTCTGCCCGGCGCTGTGCCAGACCAAGTGCAACCGCGGCTCGGTCGAGGAACACGTCGGCATCAACGCCATCGAGCACTACATCGGCGATTACGCCATCCGCCACAAGCTGGCCTTCCAGCAGCCCGAAACCGAAACCGGCAAGCGGATCGCCGTGGTCGGCGGCGGCCCGGCCGGCCTCGCCTGCGCCTATCAGTTGCGCCGCCGGGGCCACCGGCCGGTCGTTTTCGAGGCCAATGCCGCCCTGGGCGGCATGCTGCGGTACGGCCTGTCGCGCCATCGCTGCCCACGCGACATCGTCGACGCCGAGGTGCAGCGCATCCTCGACATGGGCGTGCAGGTACGCCTCAACACCCGGGTCGGCCGCGACGTTTCGGTGGCCGAACTGGAAAAGGAATTCGACGCCGTCTTCTGGGGCATCGGCGCCCAGGGCTCCAACCCGCTGACGGTTCCTGGCGGCGACGCCCCCAACTGCGTCAACGGCCTCACCTTCCTGCGGGCCGCCAACACCGGCCGGCTCAGGTACCTGTCGGGCCGGGTCCTGGTCATCGGCGGCGGCGACACCGCCATGGACTGCGCCTCGGTCGCCCTTAGACTGGGGCACGTCGAAGGCGTCGCGGAGGCTCACAAGCCCGCCGCTGTGCTCGGCCAGGGCGCCGACCAGCCGCCGGTCGACGACGAGAACATCGGCGCCGCCGACACCTGGATCGTCTATCGCCGGCCGATCGCCATGGCCCCCGCCGCCAAGGAGGAGATCGATTTCGTGATCGCCGAAGGCTGCGAGATCCATGACGGCTTGGCCCCCGTTGAAGTGGTCAAGGATGCCGCAGGCTGCGCCGTCGCCCTCAAGGTCATCAGGACCGACTGGTCGAGTGGCAAGATGGTCGTCAAGGAAGGCAGCCAGTTCGACATCCCCTGCGACCTCATCGTTGTGGCCACCGGCCAGAGCGCGGTCTTCGAGGGGATCGAGGAAATGGACGGCGGGCGCGGCCGCATCGATGCCGACGTGCTCTACCGGGTTCCCGATAGGGATGGCCATTTCGTCGGCGGCGACGCCATCGCGCCGCGCCTCTTGACGACCGCCATCGGCCACGCCTGGCGGGCCGCCGAGAACATCGACCGCTATATCAGCAACGAAGTGCTGCGCAATCGGCCTTCGGTGGACGTCATCAAGGTCGAAGTCCGCAAAACCGCCCCCGCCTTCGAGGATCGCTCGGAAGCCGAGATCATCGAGGAAGAAGGGCTTTTCCTCGGCCACTTCCAGTACCTGCCCCGCGACCGCCGCGAACGCCTGCGTATCGGCCCCGGCGAGGTGCTGGGCAACTACGAGGAACGGCTGCGCACCCTGACCCGCGAGCAGGCCCAGGCCGAGGCGGCCCGCTGCATGTGCTGCGGCACCTGCCTGGAATGCGGCAACTGCGAGGTGTTCTGCCCGCAGGACGCCGTCAACGAGGTCGCCCGGGGCGAGAAGAGCCTGGGCCACTTCGTCGAAACCGATGCCAAGAGCTGCGTCGGCTGCTTCATGTGCAAGGACGTCTGTCCGGCCGGCTACATCGAGATGCGTCTGCCCGACGCGCGCTGAACGGCCAGCCTCACTGCCGTCCTCAAGCGGGGCCGCCCTTCGGGGCGGCCCTTGCTTTTGGGCGGGCGTCGGACCCGTCGCCACACTACATGAGAGTGGAAACGACGGAGCAACCGGAGCGCGAGATGACGAACGCCAAGGCCAAGCTGATCGAGCGTGTCCTGTCCTTCTGGTTCGGCGCCGAGTGGGCGGCCGCCGAACCGGCGGCCCGGCCCGAGTGGTTCGCGCCGAGCCCCGATTTCGACGGCGCCATCGCCCGGGCCTTCGGCGGCGACGTCGAGCGCGCCATGGCCGGCGACTTCGCCGATCTTACTGACAGCCCGGAGGGAAGCCTGGCCCTCGTCATCCTGCTCGATCAGTTCACGCGCAACCTGTTCCGTGGGACCGCCCGGGCCTTCGCCGCCGACGCCCGCGCCCGCGCCGTCGCCCGCCGGGCCCTGGAACGCGGGTTTGACCTGACCCTGCCGCCGGTCATGCGGATGTTTCTCTACCTGCCCTTCGAGCATAGCGAGGACCCGGCCGACCAGCAGCGCTCGGTCGTCCTGTTCGAGACGCTGGATGACGCCGAGTGGCTCGACTACGCCATCCGCCATCGCGAAATCATTGCCCGCTTCGGCCGTTTCCCCCACCGCAACGCCGCCCTCGGGCGCCCCTCCACCACCGAGGAAATCGCTTTCCTCGAGACACCGAACTCTTCCTTCTGACTTTCCATTGCCCCGCTGGACCCTTCCTCTGGCGCACGCTACAACCTTAGGCACGCTGCAACCCGGCGAGGAGACCGCGATGGCCGACGTGACGATCACCCTGGGCTGCTGGAATTACGACCGCCTGAAGCCGATCATCGAGGGACGCATCGGCGTCGAGGGCTGCACGGTAGCCCCCATCGTGCTGAAGACCGAGCAGTTGTTCCCGCGCGCCTTCCAGCGCCAGGAGTTCGACGTTTCCGAACTGTCGTTCAGCAGCTACTTGTTGCAGGTGACGCGCGGCGAATGCGCCTACGTCGCCATCCCCGTCTTTCCGTCGCGCGCCTTCCGCCACGCCTGCATCTACGTGCGCGCCGATCGCGGCATTGAGACACCCAAGGACCTTGAGGGCAAGACGGTCGGGGTGCCGGAATACCAGATGACGCTGGCGCTCTGGCTACGCGGCATGCTCCAGGATTCCCATGGCGTCGACTTTCGCAAACTCGCCTACCGCACCGGCGGCACCAACGCGCCCGGCCGCAAGGAGCGGTTGCCGCTGAAATTGCCCGATCACATGGACGTCAAGCCGATCGCCGAGGGACATTGCCTCAACGACTTGCTGGTATCGGGAGAACTGGACGCGGTGATGAGCCCGGCGCCGCCCCTCGCCTTCAGCCAGGGCTCGCCGCTGGTGCGGCGCCTCTTTTCCGACGTCGCCCAGGTCGAGCGCGTCTATTACAGGGAAACCGGCTTCTTTCCCATCATGCACGTGGTTGGCGTCAAGAAGACACTGGTCGAGCAGCACCCGTGGCTGCCGGCCAATCTTTTTCAGGCCTTCGTTGCGGCCAAGGCGATGGCGATGGGCGAACTCGACGCCATCGCCAAGGGCAACGCCAACCGCATCACGCTACCCTGGTTTGCTGCCGAATGGGAGGCGACGAAAGCCCTGATGGGCGAGGATTTCTGGTCCTATGGCCTGCCGGCCAACCGCCGCGAGATCGAAACCCTCATCCGCTATTCGCGCGAACAGTACCTGTCGGAGCGCGACCTTGCGGTCGACGAGTTGTTTGATCCCTCGACCATGGCCCTGCCGGGCCGTTAACCGTCACGCTCCGCGGAGCGACGCTATTTGACGGCGTCTGAAGCCTTGTCGAGGTTTTCGCTCGTGTCCTCTCTCATGCCGCGCCAAGTGTCTCCGCACGCGGCGACGCTGGCGGCGAAGGACAGAAGGAACAGCGAAAGGATGATCCGGCGCAGCATGGCAGCCTCCTTGGCTACAGGGTTCAACAGGGAAGTAAGCTCTCCCCGGCTTGAATGGTTCCCCGCGCCCGGATCGAAACCTTACGATGCGGCCTGCGCGGCTTTGCGCCGCCTGAGCCATTTCAGGATGTAGGGCATGGCCAGCGACAGGGCCAGCATCACCCACAGCACGTTGCCCAGGGTCGAGGAGAACAGCACCAGCGGGTCGCCCAACGAAATGCGCAGCGCCCGGATGTAGGACTGCTCGACCAGCGGGCCCAGGATGACGCCGATCAGGATGGCCGCCACGTGGTAGCCGGTCTTGCGCGCGATGTAGCCGATGATGCCGAAGGCGACGGCCACCCCCAGGTCGAACAGAAAGCTGCGCGGCACGAAGGCGCCGACCAGGGTAAAGGCGACGATCATCGGAGCCAGCAGGCGGGTCGGCACCACCGTCACTTTGGCCAGGTAACGGGCCATCGGCAGGATGGTGAGGATCATGAAGATGTAGGCCACCACCATCGACATGATGACGCCGAAGGCGAGGATCGGGCTTTCGACGAACAGCCTGGGCCCGAAGGGCACGCCGTGGAATTGCAGCACGATCATCATCACCGCCGCCGTGCTGCCGCCGGGAATGCCGATGGCCAAGAGCGGCACCAGGGTTCCCGAGGTGACGCCGTTGTTGGCCGCCTCCGGCGCGATGACGCCTTTGGCGTAGCCCTTACCGTAGGCCTCGGGAGTTTTCGAGAAGAAGCGCGACTGCTGATAGGCGACGAAGGCGCCGATGCTGGCGCCGGCGCCGGGCAGCACCCCAACAACCAGGCCGATCAGGCTGGTCCAGACGATGTGCCACCAATTGGTCGCGGCGATGCGCAGGCCGCTCAGCGTATCGGCCCACGAGGCCCGCCTCGCCCTTTCCTGCCCCTTCGAAGAGACGATGCTCTCCTGCTCGATCATGACGAAGGCTTCCGAGATGGCGAACAGGCCGATGAGGGCCGGAATGAGAGGCACGCCGTCGAACAATTCCAGAAGCCCGAAGGTGCCGCGTGGCGCGGCATAGACGTGATCAGCCCCCATGGCGCCCAGCATCAGGCCGAAGAAGCCGGCGATCAGGCCCTTGACGGTATCCTCGGCGGCGATGACGGCAATCAGCGTCAGGCCGAACAGCATGATCACCACCATCTCGACGCTGTGCACGTAGTAGCCGACCTTGGAGAGCAGCGGCAACGCGAAGAGCGTGACGATCGAGGTAATGAGGCCGCCGAAGGTGGAAGCGGCGAAGGCCAGCACCAGGGCCTGCTGCGCCTTGCCCTGCTTGGCCATCTCGTGGCCGTCGAGCGTCGTGGCGGCGGCGCCGCCGGTGCCCGGGATGTTCATCAGGATGGCCGGGATGCCGCCTCCCAGATGGGTCGCGCAGTAGAGCGCCACCATGAAGGTCAGCGCCACCTCGACCGGTACGGCCAGTGTCAGCGGCAGCAGGATGATGATGGTGTTGTGGGCCGCGAAGCCCGGGATCGCGCCCATGATGATGCCAATGAAGATGGCCGGGACGATGATCCACCACAGGCTCAGCGAATGGAGAAAAAGCTGGAGGACGGTATCGGCGCCAAGCTCCATGTCAGAACGCCCCTGCCAGGAAATTCTCGATTGGCCCCTTGGGGAAGCGCGTGTTGAGCATGGCGATGAAGAAGACGTAGCCGCCGGTGGCGCTCAGCATCGGCATGACGACCAGAAGCTTTTTCGAGCGCACGCCCAGGGCCAGCAGACTGCCGAGGACGAAGAGGAATGTGGTGAGCGTGAAGCCCACCCACGGGATCACCACGATATAGGCGATGGTCAACCCCAGGAAGATCAGGCGCGACGGAATCATGGACAGGGGCGTCAGTAGACGGTGCATGCCGAAGTCGACCTCTCCCCTGAACCATTGCGCCGCCACCCGCACGAACAGAACGGCCACCAGGGAACAGAGTGTGAGGCCCAGGAACAGCCCGTTGATCTGGGCCTCCATCGGATAGTCCAGAATGGTGTAGATGTAGTAGAGGGCGTAGCCGGCGGCCATGATCGGAATGACCAGGTCGGCACCGACCGATCGCTTCTTCGTCTGCCCTTGCCGGGCCGCTTCAGTAGACATGCCAGAAACCCCGAACCTGTTGGAAGGCGCCGGCCTGCTTGACCAAGCCGCCGAAGACGGCGGAGCCCGGATGCCATCCGGGCTCCGCATTCCATCACCCTATTTTTTCTTGGGGGCCAACAGCGAACCGTACTTCTCGGCCAGCGCCAGCATGTCTTGGGCGAAGGCAACCGTCTCCTCGCGCCCGCCGTAGCGCACGAAGCTGCGCGGCATGCCGGCCTTTTCCACCAGATCGGCGTACTCCGGATCGAGGGCTGCCTTCTTGACGCTTTCCTCGATGATCTGGAAGCGGTCGGGATAGGTCTCCATGGCCTTGACGTGGATGGCGAAGCCCCGGCTGGAGCTCAGTTCCGGGATCTTGGTGCCGAACACGTCATTGACCGGCGGCGCGTTGTCGGCCATCTCGCCGAACACGTTCTGCTTGGAGAACAGGGTCAGAATCAGCACTTCCTTGTCGAGCTGGATGGCGTTGGTGATGGGCAGCGTGCAGCAGTCGACCTCGCCGGTGATCGCCGCCATCGCCGACGGGTTGCCGCCGCCGAACGGCACCAGTTGGAACTTGGCGCCGGTCGCCTCGCCCAGCGCCAGGACGCCGATCGAGGCGGGGTGCGGCAGGCGGCTGGTGGCCACCGTCACGACCCGCTTCTTCGCCTCGTCGACCAGTTGCTGGATGCTCGTGATCTTGCTGTTCTTGCCGACGAAGATGCACATGGTTTCGTCGGTGGTCTGGCAGAAGTAGATGAAATCCTTGCCCAGCGTGGCCTTCGGCTTCTGCATGGCCTGCATGATGATTTCCGGCCCCAGGTTGCCGAACAGCAGGTTGTAGCAATCGGGTTCCGACTTCGCGGCGTAGAACTCGTAGCCGACCTGACCGGCCGCACCCGGGTAGTACGAATACTCGAAGTTGGCGTTGTTGAGGTACTTCCGCCAGACGGTGGCGAACATGCGCGCATCGCGGTCGGCGCCGCCGCCTTCGCCGGTCGGGATCAGAATTGAGATGTTGCGCTCCGGGAACGCCGCCCAGGCCTTGCTGAGCGGGCTCGCGGACAAGGCGCCCGCCCCCACTGCCATGGCGCCCCCTTTGAGGAAGGAACGGCGGGTCGGTGTGATCGTGAAATCCTTCATTTTCTGATCTCCCTTTGCCTAAAGCCTCGTCACGACGTTTTTCGATGTCTTTTCGTTGGACGCCGGGGTCGCCACGCCCCCCCCCCGGCCTATAGCTTCTCCCGCAGCGTCTGATCGACCGCGTTCAGGAACTGTTTCGTGGTCATCCATGGTTGGCCGGGGCCGACCAGGATCGCGAGATCCTTGGTCATGACACCCGACTCGATGGTCTGTACGCAGGCGGCCTCGAGGGCTTGGGCGAAGGTGCGCACCTCCTGCGTGCCGTCGAAGCGGCCCCGGAAATCCAGCGCGCGCGCCCAGGCGATGATGGAGGCCACCGGATTGGTCGAGGTCTCCTTGCCTTGCTGGTGCAGGCGGTAGTGTCGCGTGATGGTGCCGTGCGCCGCCTCTGTTTGCACGGTCCGGCCGTCCGGCGTCATCAGGATCGAGGCCATAAGCCCCAAGGAACCGAAACCCTCGGCCACCATGTCGGACTGGATGTCGCCGTCGCGGTTGCGGCAGGCATAAACGAAACCGCCGGAAGACTTGATGGCGAATGCGGCGAGTTCGTCGACCAGGCGGTGCTCGTAGAAGATGCCCTTGGCCTCGAAGCGGGCCTTGAACTCGGACTCGTAGATCCGCTGGAAGATCTCCTTGAAGCGGTTGTCGTAGGCCTTGAGCGCGGTATTCTTGGTGCCAAGGTAGACCGGATAGCCGATATCCAGGCCATAGGTCATCGAGGCTCGGGCGAAGCCTTCCATCGAATCGTCCAGGTTATACATACCAAGCGCGATGCCGGAGCTGGGGAAATCCAGGACCGTGTGCTCGATCGTCTCGCCGCCGTACTTGGGCTGGAAGCGGATCGTCACCGTCCCGGGCCCCGGCACCAGGAAATCGGTCGCCGCGAATTCGTCGGCGAAGGCGTGGCGGGCGACGACGATCGGCTTGGCCCATCCGGCCACCCGGCGCGGCACGTTCCTGCAGACCACCGGTTCGCGGAACAGCGTGCCGCCGACGATGTTGCGCACGCGGGCGTTGGGCGAGCGCCAGGCCTTCTTCAGGCCGTATTCCTTGACCCGCGCCTGATCCGGGTTGATGGCGGCGCACTTGACGCCGACATGGTGGACCTTGATCGCCTCGGCGGCCTCGATGGTCACCCTGTCGTCGGTGGCGTCGCGATGCGGCAGGCCGAGGTCGTAGTAAAGCAGGTTCACGTCGAGATAGGGCAGAACCAGCGTCTCCTTGATCCAGCCCCAGACAACGCGCGCCATCTCGTCGCCGTCCAGTTCGACGATCGGGTTTTCAACCTTGATGCGCTTCATGCGGCCCTCTTCCCTCGGTGACCCGGGCGGCCACTCGGTCGCCCGGGATGCGTTCGGCTGTCGGCGGCGATGACTTGGCCTCAGTCCTCCTCCTCGACGATCGGGTTGCGCATGAGGCCGAGATCGCCGATCTCGGTCTCCATCACGTCCCCCGGCTCCATGAAGGTCGGTGGGTTGCGGTCCTTTGCCAAGCCCCCAGGGGTCCCGGTCGCCACCACGTCGCCCGGCTCCAGCGTGAAGACCTGCGAGCAGAACGACAGCAGTTGCGGCACGTTGTGGACCAGTTCCCTGGTGTTCGAGCTTTGCAGCACCCGGCCATTGACGCGAAGCTCGACCTTGAGATCGTGCGGGTCGGCGACCTCGTCGGCAGTGACCAGGCAGGGTCCCATCGGGGCGAAGGTGTCGAAGCCCTTGCCGCGCGTGTTCTGGACGTCGGACTTGGTGCAGTCGCTGGCACTGATGTCGTTGAACGTCATGTACCCGGCGATGACATCGTAGGCCTTCTCCTCCGGCACGTTCTTGCAGCGCTTGCCGATGACGAAGGCGAGCTCCGCCTCGTAGCCCAACTGCCGGCTCATCCTCGGACGGATGACGGGGTCATCCCACGCACAGACCGCGTTGGCAAATTTCGAGAAGATGCGCGGCAGCGGATGCGGCTTCATCCCCAATTCCTTGAGGAAGTCGTGGTAGTTATGGGCCACGCAGATGATCTTCTCGGGCTTCATCACCGGCGCCAACAGCTTGACGCCCTTCAGCGGCCGCACGACCGGCGCGTTGCGCACCTTCAGGGTGGCGTCGTTCTGCGCCGCCGCCCATTTCAGCGCGGTGCGCGCCGCCTTGAGCGAATCTTCGCCGCCCTGCAGGAAGGCGACGGTTTCGGACGGCACCACGGCATCGGCCTTGGCGCGCGCGCGAAGATCGCCGTTGGCGGCCAGCATCGCTTCGTAGGCCAGGTTGAGGTCGACGACGGCTCCTCCTTGGACGGCGCCCAGCCGCGGATCGCCCTGACCCTGGAACATGGCAAGTCTCATTCGGTTTTCCTCGCTCTTTCTGATCTGCGGGCGCCGTCAGGCAACCGGGTTTTCCAGAACGCCCAGGCCGGTGATGGCGATGCGCACGACGTCGCCCTTCTTCAGGAACTTGGGCGGGGTGAAGCCGATGCCGACGCCGGCCGGCGTGCCGGTGGCGATGACGTCGCCGGGCTCCAGCGTCATGGTCCGGGAAATCGTCTCGATGATGGTGGGGATGTCGAAGATCAGGTCGGACACCTTGCCTTCCTGGCGGCGCTCGCCGTTCACCTCGGTGGTCAGCACCAGCTTGGTCACATCACCCACTTCGTCGGCGGTCACCAGATAGGGTCCCATCGGGCAGAAGCCATCGACGCTTTTGCCCAGGAACCACTGCTTGTGTTGGCTCTGCAGCTTCCGCGCGGTGACGTCGTTGAGGATGACGTAGCCGAAGACATGGCCATAGGCGGCGCCCTTGGCAATACCC
>JACZKS010000039.1 GCA_014859895.1 Rhodospirillales bacterium | reverse complement strand
CCCCGGCCCTGATGAGCCTGGGGTATGCGCCGCGCCAGACGGCGGCGACCACCGCGCTGGTGGTCACCGTGTGCTCGTTCACCGGCGCCGCCGGCTACGCCGGCACCATGGACCTGCCGTGGCTGTTGACCGGATTGGCCGTGGTCGCGGTCCTGATCGGCTCGCAGGTCGGCAGCCGGCTGATGATCAAGGGCGCCAAGCCGGCCTGGATCACCCGCGGCTACGCCGTGATCCTCACCGCGGTCGCCGCCAAGCTGCTATGGGAAGCCTTTTAATTTCGGGGACACCATAATTTCGGGGACACCATATTTAATTCGCAGATAGCTGGAGCGACATTCGGCCAAGAGGTCGTGAATTAAATATGGTGTCCCCGAAATTGCCGAAATTGCCTCACTCGTAGCGATAGACGGTCAGCGTGTCGGTGCCGGATTCGGCGGCCCACATCTCGCCCGGCCGGCCCAGCATCTGGCGCACGTCGGCGCCGCGCCTCGGGATGGGGAAGGACTCGAAGGCTTCCGTCGCCGGGTCGAAGCGCAGCATGGCGTTGGCCCCGAAATCGCTGACCCACACCTTGTCCCGGCTGTCCACGTAGACCGAATAGGCGGCCGGGTCGTCTCCCGGCAGCTTCCATTCCTTCCACGCCCCGGACGCGGGGTCGAAGCGGCCCAGCTGCCCGGCCGTCCATTGCGAGACCCACAGCACGCCCTTGGAATCCGACCACACCCGCCGGGTGCCGGCATCCCGGGTCGGCGGCTCGATGACCTCGACCTGGCCGCTTTCGCGATCCACCCGCCCCAGATAGGAGCCGGCCAGCGAGACGAACCAGATGTCGCCCGCGGGCGTGGCGTCGATGCCATAGGGGCCGACGCCGCGCGGGGCCTCGAACACGTCCATGCGGCCGCTCTTGGGATCGAGGCGGCCGTAGATGCCGTTCTGGCCGGTGAACCACAGCACGCCGGCGCCGTCGATAGCCGCCGTGTTGAGGTTGGCGTTGCGCCGCCCGGACGGCAGTGGATAGGGCGTCACCGCCTCGGTCCTGGGATCGACGGCAACGATGGCATTGAGCCCGCTGTCGGTGATCCACACCAGCCCGTCCGGCCCGACGACGACGCCGTGCGGGCGCGAGTTTTCGCCCAGGGGGATGTGGCGGACCTCGCCGGTCGCCGGATCGAGGCGGCCCAGCGCGCCCTGCCATTGGGCGGTGTACCACACGGCGCCTCCCGCCGGGTCGGGGGCGACGTCGTGGGGGTGGGCCCCCTTGAGCACCGGATAGGATTGCACCTTGACCTCGGCCTGGGCGGGCGCCGCCGCCGCCAGCGCGAGGGCCAGGATCGCCAGGGAAAGGGTTCGCGTCATCGCCGCCTCCCGCTTGCCGGAGAATTCCTGGATGTGGGAACGCACGGCCGGGGCGGCAAGGTGGTCCCGCCGCGTCAGGCCTGGAGGGAGGACGCCTCCTCGCTGCCGAGCATGGCGGCCAGGGCTTCGAGCAGTTCGGTCTTGGCGTAGGGCTTGGAGAGGAGGCGATAGCCGCTATTGGCCAGCCCGGAGTCGTGCAGCGCCGAATCCGAGAATCCCGAGGTGAGGATGACCTTGAGGTCGCCGCGGCGGCGGGTCGCCTCGCGGGCCAGATCGAAGCCGTTTATGCCGCGCTGCATGACGACGTCGCTGAACATCAGGCTGATCGAGGCGTCGGCATCCAGCACGGACAGCGCGGTGGCGCCGTCTTCGGCCTCGCGGACCCTGTAGCCGGCGCTCTTGAGGACCATGGACACCGCGGTGCGCACGTCGGGGTCGTCCTCGACCAGCAGCACCGTCGCCGTCGCCGCCGCCGCCGCGGCGACCTCAAGGTCATCCTCACCTCGGGATTCTCGGATTCGGCGCTG